>NZ_DF968392.1:23406-127094 GCF_001270025.1 Streptomyces azureus
AGGGGTGCTAGCCCCTGAACCCTTCAGTCCCTGTACCCCCACGCCTGGGCCAGTTCCCTCAGGCGTGGGGGGAGTTCGACGTCCGGGTCGGCGGAGCGGGCCGACTGGATGCGGCCGGACTTGATGGTGCTGGACCAGTCGCCGAGCTGGGGGCGGAAGATGCCGTGGTCCTTGCTGCCGTAGTCGAGCATGCCGGGCTCCCAGGGGACGCCGAGGTGGTCGCAGATGCCCCGGGTGACCTTCTCCGGCTCGGTGGTGAGCTCCTCGTAGGTGATCACATGGGGGGCGAGGTTCAGGCGGGCCTCCTCCAGCTTCTCGCTGTAGTCGAGTACCTCGGCGCGGACGGCTTCGTGATCGGGGTCGGCGCGCCGGTCGGTGAGGGATGTGACGACCGCTCCGGGGTGGCGCAGCAGCAGGATGTAGCGGGCGTTCGGCCAGCATCGCCGCAGGCGGGGCCAGATGAGGGTGTTCGGCGGGGTCTTGTCGACGATGATGTCCTTGCCGCTGCGGGTGATCTCCAGGTGCAGCACCCGGTCCCACAGCACGTGCTCCAGCTCGTCCTTGTCGAGGTGGAGCGCCCGCATGGCGTCCGCGGTGAAGTCGCGGGACAGGTTGACGTGCACCGTGCGCAGGTGCATCTCGTGCGGGGCGCGGATACGGCTGTGGCTGTTGAGCAGGACGCGCAGCAGGGTCGAACCGGAGCGCACCGACGACAGCACGAAAACCGGCGAGTCCACCAGCCGGGGGGCGGGCGGGGCGGCGTAGGTGTCGGCCGCCGGGCGCGGGGCGGGGATGGCGTCGAGGTTCCGGCGCGGTGGACTGACCGCCTGCATCACCAGCCTTCCGCGACGCTTCAGGCCCTTGCCGATCGCAGCCATACGCGGGTCTCGCACGGTGACACCTTTCGTTCGCGTTGTGCATTCCGCATCCCAGGGGGAACGGGCGAACCTCAGGTGTCCGGTAGGCGAACCGGCCTGCTCACGGGCGTCCACATACCGCCCGTGAGCAGGCCACTCACCGGTTTCTTAAACTTTCGTCAGAATCGGCCGACTCCGCGGTAGAGCTCCAGTTCCCCTTCCAGTTCCACGGCCAGCACCGTGGCGTGCGGGTCGAGGTCCGGCGCGGCGGGAGGCTCGATCCACAGGACGCCCGGTGTCTCGTGGAGGCCGCCGGTGACCCGGTGGGCCAGTTCCGTGCCGCTGTCGAGCACCGAGACCCCGCGGACCTTGCTGAGCAGTCCGCGCACGTTGATCTCGGCGCGCGGGACGTCGAAGAGGATCAGGTAGAGGGTGCGGCGGTCCTTGGAGAGGGTGCTCGGGCCGTAGTGGTGGCCCGGCGGCAGCCCTCGTTCGGTGCCGTACACCGCCTCCGCGTGCCTGGCGATCCAGTCGCCGAGCCCTTCCAGCCGCTGCGCCTGCTCGGCCGGGATCGTGCCGTCCTCCCGCGGGCCGACGCTGAGCAGCAGGTTGCCTCCGCCGCCGATGGTCTCGGTGAAGTAGCGGATCAGCTGGTCGACCGACTTGTGGTTGTGGTCGTGGTGCTGGTGGCCCCAGGAGTCGTTGATCGTCAGGCACAGCTCCCAGGGGCCCTCGGGCGCAATGACCGGGGCACCCTGTTCCGGCGTCGCGTAGTCGCCCTCGCCGAGCATGCGGGCGTTGAAGACGACGTCCGGTACCTCGGAGCGGATGAGAGCGGCGAGTTCGGGGATGCGCCACTGTTCCTCGCTGCGGTCCCACTCGCCGTCGAACCACAGCAGGTCCGGCTGGTAGCGGGAGGTCAGTTCGCGGATCTGGCCGTCGCGGTAGGCGAGGAACCTCTCCCATGCCTCCAGGTCCTCGTCCTCGGCGGCGACCTCCGAGTAGCGGTTGTCCTCCAGCTCCGGCGGTCGGCCCGGCTTGCGGGTGGAGGCGTAGTCGGGGTGGCTCCAGTCCGAGTGCGAGTAGTACAGGCCGACCTTGAGGCCCTGCTCGCGCAGGGCGTCGGCGTAGCCGCCGATCAGGTCGCGGCCCACGTTCAGGTCGCCGTGCGCCGTGTCCCACAGGGCGACGCCGTCGTGGTGGCGGCTGGTCAGCACGGCGTACTTCGCGCCGGCCCGCGCGAAGAGCCTCGCCCAGTCGCGCGGGTCGTAGCGGGAAGCCGTGAAGCGGTCGAACTGGGACATGTACTGGTCGTACGGGACGATGTCGTCGTAGAACGACCATGACTCCTGGACGCCGTCGACGGCGTAGATGCCCCAGTGGACGAAGATCCCCAGCTTGGCGTCGGTGAACCAGGGTTGCATGGCCATGGGTCAGCCCCTGCGCAGACGCAGTGTCAGGATCTGGAAGGGCCGCAGTTCCACGGGAACACCGCCGCCGCCGTCCACGGGCGCCTCCTCCAGCGGCCGCTCCAGCAGGTCGGTGATCTGCGCGCCGGCGAGCGGGAAGCCGGTGTGCAGGACGCCCCGGGCCCGGCCGCCGCGGGACTCGTAGAGCCGTACGACGACGTCGCCGGAGGCGTCGTCGGCGAGCTTGACCGCCTCCACTGTCACGCCCTCGCCCTCGGCGGAGACGACCGGTGTGGGAGCGCCGGCCGCGTCGGCCACCCGGAGCGGGAGGTTGAGGGCGTAGCCCTCGGCGACGGCGTCCCCGATGGTCGCGCCGGGGAGCAGCGCGTAGGTGAAGCGGTGGCGGCCCTGGTCGGCCTCGGGGTCCGGGATGCGCGGGGCGCGGACCAGGCTGAGGCGCACGGTGGTCGTGGTGCCGCCGTCCTCGCGGACCGTGCGGGAGACGTCGTGGCCGTACGTCGAGTCGTTGATGACCGCGACGCCGTAGCCGGGTTCGCCGATGTGCACCCAGCGGTGGCCGGAGACCTCGAAGCGGGCCGCCTCCCAGCTGGTGTTGGTGTGCGTGGGCCGCTGGATGTGCCCGAACTGGATCTCGGCGGAGGAGTGCGGGGCGCGGATGTCGACCGGGAAGGCCGCCTTGAGGATCTTCTCGGTCTCGTGCCAGTCGATGTCCGTCTCGATGTCGATCCGGGGGCTGCCGGCGCGGACGGTGATCGTCTGGGTGATCTTCGAGCCCTTGCCGAAATCACGCTCGACGCGGATCGCGCCGATGAGCGGGTCCTGCTCGACGACCGTGACGGACGAGGCGTCGAGGAGGTCCGTGTAGCGGTTCTTGTAGTGCTTGTCGATGTCCCAGGCGTCCCAGTAGTTGGGCAGGTCGGTGTGCAGGCGGAGCAGGTTGCCCTGGTCGGCCAGGACCTCGCGGTTCGCGCGCAGATCGCGGACCGACGACAGGGTGCCGTCCTCCGCCACCTCCACGCGGACCAGCCCGTTGTCGAGCACCCGGCCGTTCACCGTCACCGGCTGCGGGGGCTCGGCGGCGGCGAGGGGCGCGGAACCGCTCGCGGGCACCTCCACGTACACCGGTGCGCCGTCGGCGGTGCGGACCACCTCGGCGCGGTCGTAGGGGCTGGTGTTGAAGACGCGGGTCCCGCCGGCGCCGAGGGCGGCCACCGCCTCGGCGGTCAGCGCCTGGAGCTCGCGGGCCACGCGGGCGTACTCGGCCTCGGCCTCGCGGTGGACCCAGGCGATCGACGAGCCGGGCAGGATGTCGTGGAACTGGTGCAGCAGCACCGTCTTCCAAAGCCGGTCCAGCTTCTCGTACGGGTACGTGTAGCCCGGCGCGTGCAGAGCCGCCGTCGTCGCCCACAGCTCCGCCTCGCGCAGGAGGTGCTCGGAGCGGCGGTTGCCCTGCTTGGTGCGGGCCTGGGAGGTGTAGGTGGCGCGGTGCAGCTCCAGGTAGAGCTCGCCGACCCAGACGGGCGCGTCCGGGTACTCCCCGCGGGCCTTGGCGAAGAACTCGTCGGGGTGTTCGACGACGACCTTCGCGGACCCCTCCAGGTCCGCCAGCCGGCGGGCGCGCTCCATGATCTCGCGGGTGGGGCCGCCACCACCGTCGCCCCAGCCGAAGGGGGCCAGGGAGCGGCTGGCGCCGCCCTTCTCCGAGTAGTTGCGGACCGCGCGGGACATCTCCTCGCCGCTGAAGCGGGCGTTGTAGGTGTCGACCGGTGGGAAGTGGGTGAAGATCCGGGTGCCGTCGATGCCCTCCCACCAGAAGGTGTGGTGGGGGAACCTGTTGGTCTGGTTCCAGGAGATCTTCTGGGTGAGGAACCACTCGTTTCCGGCGAGCTTGGCGAGCTGCGGGTAGGCCGCGTTGTAGCCGAAGGAGTCCGGCAGCCACACGCCCTTGGTCTCGATGCCGAAGTTCTCGATGAAGAACCGCTTGCCGTGGATGAACTGGCGGGCGACGGCCTCGCCGCCGGGCAGGTTGCCGTCGGCCTCGACCCACATGCCGCCGACCGGCGCCCACTGGCCCTTCTTGACCGACTCCTGGATGCGGGCCCAGACCTTGGGGTAGTTGTCGCGCACCCACTCGTACTGCTGGGCCTGCGAGCAGGCGAAGATGAACTCGTCGTACTCGTCTGCCAGGGACGTGACGTTCGAGAACGTGCGGGACGTCTTGCGCTTGGTCTCGCGGATCGGCCAGAGCCAGGCCGAGTCGATATGGGCGTGGCCGACGCCGGAGATCGTGTGCGCGCTGGCGTGCGCGGGCTTGGACAGCACCGGCTTCAGCGCTTCGCGCACGGCGGCGGCGGAGCCGGAGACGTCGTCCAGGTCCAGCAGGTCCATCGCCCGGTCGAGCGCGTGCGCGATCTCGTGCCGGCGCGGGTCGTGCTCGCCGAGCTCCAGCATCAGCTCGCGCAGCACCTGGACGTCGAGGTCGAGGTGCCAGACCTCCTCGTCGAGGATGGCGATGTCGGCGCTGCGGAAGGTGTAGAGCGGCTTGTCGCCTGCGGTGAGGATGTCGCCGAGCGGGGTCGTCTTCGAGAAGTTGTCGGCGAGGATGTCCGGGTTGGAGGCGGCCTCGACCAGGTAGTCGACTGTCTCCCCGCCCTGCGCCGGGTTGGCGATCGCCACGTACTGGTTGAGCGGGTTGACGGCCTTCAGCGGGGTGCCGTCCGTGAGGTGCACCAGTGCCTCGGCCTGGTTGCCGGGCCAGTCGCCCACGAAGCCGAGGTCGATGACGGCCTCGACGCGGCGGCCCGCCCACTCCTCGGGCACCTGTCCGCGCATGCGGAACCAGGTGGTACCCCAGGGCGGGCCCCAGGGGGTGCCCATCGCGAAGGGCGCGTACGAGGCGGCGGCGGCCTCCTCGAACGGGACCGGCTCCCCGGGAGCCTGCCAGGCCTCTACCTCGAAGGGGACGGTCGCCGCGTAGATCGCGGACTTGATGCGCTGGTCGTGAAGGCGCTGCACGCGCTCCTCGATCCGGCGGCTTTCGTCATGCATGGGATGTCTCCAGGAAGCGGGAAGAGCGAGCAGGCGGGAAGCGGTAGGGGAAAGCGCTTACCGAGCAGCGTTCACCTAAGGTACGCCAGCCCGGGGTGGACGTCGGTGTAGCCCTCGACCAGCCTGCGGGCCACATTGACGGAGTCGACGAGCGGGTGCAGCGCGAAGGCCTTCACGGCGGTCGCGCGGGAGCCCGAGTCCGCCGCGGCCAGCACCTCGCGCTCGACCGCCTTGACCGCGCAGACCAGACCGGTGGCGTGGTCGGGCAGCGGGTCGACGGTGACGGGGTGGGCGCCGTTGGCGTCGACGAGGCAGGGGACCTCGATGACGGCGTCCGTGTCCAGGACCGACAGGGTGCGCTGGTTGCGCACGTTGAGGATCAGGGTCGTGCGCTCGTCCCGGGCGATCGCCCGCATCAGTGCGAGGGCCACCTATTGTGGCGGGAAAGGTGCAGGTCTGAACCCTCCGCTGCCGCCCTCTCCCTCGCGGTCGGCCTCACGACCACGGCCGCCACGCCCGGCCAGGCCCCCGCGGCTTCCGTTACGGCGGCCGCAAGCCCGCCGCCTCCGGACCGGCCGGCTGCCCCGTCCAGTTCGACGACAAGATCAAGGCCACCGCCGACCGCCGGGTCCAGACCGACCGCCTCACCCCCGGCCCGTCCTGGCGGACCAGCTGCGGCACCCTCTACCGCGCCGACGGCCGCGGCCCGTCCGTGGTATTCGAGGAGGGCTTCCGCCCCCGGGACGTGGTCAACGGCCAGTACGACCCGGAGAAGTACGTCCTGGTCAACCAGCCGTCCCCGGATGTGTCCGCCACGTACGACCACGACCTGTTCAAGAAGTGGAAGTCCGCCTTCAACTACTACGTCGACGCCCCCGGCGGCGTCGACGTCAACAAGACCATCGGCGACACCCACCAGTGGGCCGTTCAGCGGGAGGCCGCCTTCCCCGGCGGCATCGCCCGCGAGTACATCGTCGGCGTCTGCCCGGTCGACAAGCGGACCAGGACCGAGATCATGAGCGAGTGCGAGAGCAACCCGCACCACGAGCCATGGCACTGAGCAGCACCTCCGAGCCCGCCGGCCGGTAGCCGGCCGCCTGGAACGCCCGCAGACTACGGGCGTTCCCCGCCGCCACCTGAGCCCACACCGGTGTGCCTCCGGCCAGGTGCCGCCCCGCCGCCGCCAGCCGCCGCCCGAGCCCCCGGTGCCGTACCCCCTCGTCCACCTCGACCGCGACCTCCCACCGCCCGGCCACGCCACGGCCCAGCACGAGCACCCCGCCGTCCGCCGCCCACACCCGCACGTCGTCACGCCGCCGGCGTGCGGACGCCACCCGTGGATGGCCGGGATCGTCGATCTCCGTCAACGCGAGCGGAGGCTCCCCGGGCAGCGCCGCACCGGTCAGCAGCACGTCGACCGTGTCGGACGCACGGCCCGTCCGGTCCATCAGTGCCGCCAGGAAGCGGACGTTCATCGTGGCCGCGAGCCGGTCGCAGTCGGTACCGGCCAGAGTCCGGCGCACCCAGTCCGGATCCTCGTCCGTGAAGACGACCGAGTGAGCCGTGAAGGCGATCACCCCGGCGTCCCGGGCGGAGGGCTGGCTCACGATCGTCGTCCCGCCGTCCGCCGGCGGGAAGACGCCCCGGGCCGCCGCGTCGAGAATGTCCCGCAGGGTTTCCGCCACCGAGCCTCCTTGAGTCTCCACCCACTGGAAGGCCCAGACTCCCAGACATGATCGACGACGGCACCGGACTGCTCACCATCGGCGAACTGGCCCGGGTCACCGGACTGACCGTGCGCACCATCCGGTACTGGTCCGACGAGGGCGCACTGCCCCCGGTGGGCCGGTCCGCAGGCGGTTACCGGCTGTACGACGCCGCGTCCGTGGCGCGTCTGGAGCTGATCCGGACCCTGCGCGAACTCGGCCTCGGGCTGGCGGACGTCCGCCGGGTGCTGGCCGGTGAGACGACGGTCGCGCAGGTCGCGGCCGCGCACGTGGTCGCGCTGGACGCGCAGATCCGGTCGCTCAAGGTGACCCGTGCGGTGCTCTCGACGGTCGCGAAGCGGGGTTCCGGCACGGAGGAGATGACCATCATGAACAGACTGGCACGGCTGTCGGCGGCCGAGCGGCGGCGCATCCTGGAGGAGTTCGTCGACGAGATCTTCCACGGGCTGGACACGGCCGACCCGGTGATCCGTGAACGCATGCGGAACACCGCCGCCGACCTGCCCGAGGAACCGACACCCGAGCAGGTGGACGCCTGGCTGGAGCTGGCCGAGATGCTCCAGGACCCGGACTTCAGGGCCGAGATGCGCACGGCCGCCGAGTTCAACGCGGCCGACCACGGCCATGACGCGCCCGCCGGGGCGTCCCTGTGGTTCTCCCGGCGGCTCGTACAACTGGGAGCCCGGGCCCGCGAGCGCGGCATCGCCCCCGATGCGCCGGAGGCCGCTCAGGTGCTGCGCGAGCTGCTGGGCGACGCCGACCCCGCCACCGTGCTGGAGCGGCTGCGGTCGCACGCCACCAACCGGATCGCCCGCTACCGCGAGTTGCTGGCCGTCGTGAAGGGAACCGGGCCCGGCGCGGCGTACCGCGAGGAGTTCGCGTGGGTGGTCGCCGCACTGGAGGCGCATACGGGCAGTTAATCTGACCTGCGTCAGCAAGACGCAGAACACGAGAGTAGGGGCGGATCGGTGGCGGACATCGAGGAAGCACGCAAGCAGTTCGAACAGATCGACACGGATGGTGACGGATTCATCACCGCTGCCGAGTTCAAGTCCGCCCTGGCCCGGTCCGGCGACTGGAACGTCACCGAGTCGGTCGCCGAGGTCGTCATCAAGACCCGCGACCTCGACGGCGACAAGAAGCTGAGCTTCGACGAGTTCTGGGGCTACCTGAACAAGTGACGCCGGCGCTCCGGCGCTGCGAGGAGTGGGGCCCGGTCCGTCCGCGGACGAACCGGGCCCCTCGTCTTACCCGGCGTGGCCAGACGCAGGGGGCGGGACCTTATCGACGACCCCGGCTTGGACACCGTCGACGCGGGCGGCCTCGACGACTCCTGGCGGCAGCGGCCGGACACCTCGGTTACGGCTGGCCCCCGCTCCGCTGGTCCTGGTCGAGTGCCTTCGCGACGAAGGCGTCCAGGACGCCCGTTCCCACCGCCACCGTTCGGGTGCGGCCGCGCCAGTCGGTGACCGAGTGGGACCGGGCGGCCTCGCGGTGGGCCAGGACAGTCGCGCGGGTGCCGGTGCCCTCGCGCAGGGCCATCGCGGCCAGGGCGGCCCGCGCCCAGTCGCTCGCGCACGCCACCCACGGTGCCGCCGACCGCCGCAGCGGCGCGGGAAGGGTGCCGCGCACTCCCGCCAGGACCGTGAGGCGTTCGCGCAGGGCGCGTTCCGCGCCCGCGCCGCCGCGCCAGTAGGCGGTGGTGAGCGCGGCCAGCCCGGGCGCCCGGCGGGCGTTGAGCCGGGAGGCGTGGTTGACGTCGGCGAAGGCGCGCAGCGCGGTGAGCGCCTCGTCGTCGCCGGCCGCGAGTACGGCAAGGCCCGCGTCGAGCGCGGCGGCCGGCCGGTATGCCGCGGGGTTCCAGGTGTACGCGGCCACGGAGAACAGGGCCGGGCCGGAGGCGGCGGCCTGGTTCATGGGATTGGCCGTCAGGCCGCCCACCGCGCCGGGCAGGCCCAGCTCGCGTCCCTCGTACGGGCCGAGCAGCAGGCGGTCCGCCGTGTAGTCGTTGGCGGGGTAGTTGTCCCACACCAGCAGCGGGTGTGCGTACAGCCGGGCGGCCTCGCGGGCCTGCTCGGTGCGCAGCGCCGGAGACACGACGAGGGGGCCCGTCCACATGACGGTGATGCGGCGGTCCAGCGCGGAGGCCAGCGCGCTCTTGTACGCGCTCGGCCGTGTCCCGTCGTATTCGGTGGGCACGGTGATCAGCGGAGCGGCGCCGGGCCGGCTGTCGAGGAACCGGCGCTGGACGGCGTTCAGCAGGTCCGCCTGTGCGCGCCCGACCGCTCCTCGGCCCTCGCCGTAGACGGCGGCGTCGCGCGCGCAGTTCCAGCGGTTGATGTCGATGTCGTCCAGAGGCACCGCGAAGGCACGCACCCCGGCGTCCCACAGCTGGCCGAACTTGCGCACGAGCGCGGCGGCGTCGGAGGCGGAGGAGTAGCACACCGACGGGCCCGGCGAGAGGGCGTACACGAAGGAGACGTGGCCGGACGCCGCCCGCCGGGCCAGTTCGCGCAGCTCGGCGAGCTGGTTCTCGGGGTACGGGTCGCGCCAGCGGGCGCGCAGGTAGGCGTCGTCCTTGGGACTGTAGAGGTAGGTGTTGAGCTTCCAGCGGGCGGCGAAGTCGAGTTGCTCCAAGCGCTCCCGGTGCGTCCAGGGCTTGCCGTAGAACCCCTCGACGACGCCCCGGACGGCGGTCGCGGGCCAGTCGCGGATGCGGACGGCCGGCACAGTGGTGCGGGCCGTCGAGCCGACCGGGCGCACCAGCTGGGCGAGGGTCTGCGCGGCGTGGAAGGCGCCGGCCCGGTCCGTCCCGGCGAGGACGGCCCGGGGCTCGCCGTGGTCGGTGCCGACGGCGAGGACGTACCCGCCGGCGGGGAGGCCTGTCGGCGGCTGCACGGCGAAGGGTTCAAGGGCGTCCGCCGTGCCGTCGCTGACCACGGTGACCAGCAGCTCGCCGGACTTCGGCGCGTCCCCGATCCGGACCTGCCGGGCGCCGCCCGCACGCAGGCTGCGGACGACCTCCTGCAAGGTGGCCGGGTCCGTGCCCGCGTCGCCGTGTACGGCCGCGCTGGTGCCGATCCGCACCGCCTCCCCGCCCCGCTGCACCTGGCGTGGCGGCGGCCAGAGGGCGGGTGGTGCCGCCCGGGCGCCGTCGGCTGGAGCCGTACGGGTCGTGCCCCCGTCGGCCGGCGCGGCCGGGCTGCCGCCGTCGGCGGTGCAGGCGCGGGCGGACAGGACGCATACGAGGCCGAGTACGAAGCCCAGCAGCAACGCCGTCGGGACGCGGAACGCGCGCACGGCCTTCCCCCCTTGCGCGAGTAGTGGTGCGGCGAGGCCGACTCGCCGGGCCCGACCCGAGTATGACGGGGCGGCAGATGCCGGCGGGGCGGAACGCGGGAACGTCCGCCGGGGCGAGGTCAGTGCCCGCGCGGCCGCTCGTGAGTGGTGCGGGGCGAATAGTCAAATGCACCACTCAGTGCGCCACTTGGCGTAGACACTGCTGGTTGCAGCTCGTATTCAGATAATCGCGGGGCGCGAGCGGCCCTGCCCGAGCACGGGAGGTCGCCGATGGTGGCGCCGGATCCACTGAGTCACTGGATCGTTCTCCTCGACATCGAGGACTTCAGTCTGCGTCCGGTGACCGCCCAGGCGACGCTGCACGAAGAGCTCTACCACGTGGTGGAGTTCGCGCTGGCCCGCGCCGGTCTCGACCTTGACCGATGCCTGGTGCAGGACCGCGGCGACGGTGTGCTGATCCTGGTTCCGAGCGGGACCAGCCCCACCAGACTGCTGCGGGAACTGGTGCGCGGGCTGGAGGACGCGCTGGTGGAGCACCGCGGCAAGTACAACGACGACCACCGGATGCGGCTGCGGGCCGGACTCCACCAGGGAGTGGTGATCCAGCGGGGCGAGCGGTGGACCAGCGACGCGATCAACGACCTGGCCCGCCTGGTGGACGCCAAGCCGGTCAAGCAGGTGCTCGCCCGGGCCCGCAGGGCCCATCTGGTGCTGGTGGTCTCCGAGGAGATACACCGGTCGGTGGTCCTGGGCCGCTTCCCGGGCATCGACCCGGCGGCATATCTGCCGGCCGACTTCGTCACCAAGCACGACGAGCCGCGCCGGGGCTGGGTCACCGTACCCGGCTATCCGGCGCCGCCCGGACTTCCCGCGGAACCGGGGGAGTCGCCACGTGACCGCGAGAGAACGGGGGGAGCCTCCGGCACGGGCGACGACGCGGGAGGAGTGGGCGGCGGGGCCGACACGGGGAGCCCGGCGCCGCCGCCCATGCCGCACATCCACGATGTGACGGGAAGTCAGATAGTGGTGGGGGACGGTGCCCTGGCCGTCTCCGGTGACTACGTGGAGGGCGACAAGAACGTCCACCACCACACGCACGGGGTGGACGGCACGGTGGGGCTCCGCCGCGTCGCCCCCACTGACGGCTCATGAGCACGCCTGCCGGACCCGCGCCGGCCCCGTCGCCCGCGCCGGCGCCGCCCGCCGCCCAGCAGGCACCGCCGCCCGGACCCGCTCCCGCACCGCCGAACGGCGGCACCCCACAGGCCGCGGGCGGCGCGGACGGACAGGCGGCGGCAGCGCCCCAGGCCGACGCACCGCAGCCCGCCCCCGACACCTTCAACGTCGGGGCGGGCGCGAGCGCCAGCGAAGCCACCACCCGTACCGGGCAGGGCAGTCTGCGCGCCGGACTGCTGCGCGAGGCGTGGACCCACATCGGCGGCGACCACGTCCAGGGCGACAAGATCGTCATCCACGCCGCGGGAGAGCGCGGCGTCGTCCTTCGCACTCTGGCAGCCGCCATGGTCGAGGCCGTGCGGTACGCCTTCCAGCCGCCGCCTCGCTGGGAGGACATCCAGGCCGATGCCTGGCAGCGCCGCTCGGTCGTGCTGCGCGGGCCGGGCGGCGCGGGCAAGACCGCGGCCGCCGTGCGGCTGCTGCTCGCCGCCGGCGCCAAGGCCTGGTACCTGCTGGACTCGGTGGCGGAACTGACCCGCCTGACCGAGCTGCGGCAGCTCGGAAGCGGCGCCGGCCTGGTGCTGGATTGTCCCCGGGACCTCGGTGAGCTGCGCGGCTCCCATCTGGCGGGTCTGGAGGACCTGCTGGAGCGGGCCGACGCCCGCCTGGTGCTGATCGCCGGACCGGACGCCGAACTGGACCGCACCGTCGGAGAGTACGTGCAGCGGGTCGCCCGTCCCGACGCGCTGGACACCGTCCTGGCCGCCCATCTGGCGCAGCGGCTCGGCGAGGACGACGCCGAGCGCGCCCTCGCCACGGCCGGCGTCGCCGACCTCGCCGCCGAGCTGCTCGACGCCGGCGCCGCCTGCCGCGACGCCGCCCGGCTCGCGGAGGTCCTCGCGCACGAGTACGGTGCCGGCGCCCTCGACCTGGACCGGATCCGCACCCGCATGGACCAGACCGGCGGCGAGTCCCCCGAGGAGTGGTTCGAGGGGCTCGGCGACACCGTGCTGCGCACCCAGGCCATCGCCCTCGCCGTCCTCGGCGGCCTGCCGCAGGAAGACGTGGCGCTGGCCGCCTCCAGCCTGCTGGACCGGTTCCGCGGTGAGCGGGGCGTCCTCAGCGCCAGCGTCGAACAGGGCCCCGTGCCCCTGCGTCAGGACCCGTTCGCCCGGTCCCGGCGGCTGTTCGCCGAGAAGCTGCGCGCCCGCACCGTATCCGCCGTGACCCGCGGCAGCTACGGACGGTTGCCGTGCACCGTCGCCGAATACCGCAACCCCGGCTATCCGCCGCGGATCATCCGGCACGCCTGGTCCGAGTACCACATCCAGCACGAACTGGTCGGCTGGCTGGCCGAACTGGTCGACTCCCCCTCGCAGCAGGTGCGCAGTTTCGCCGGTACCGCGCTCGGCCTGATCGCCACCGAGTCCTTCGACCACATCGCGACCCAGGTCTTCCCCGGCTGGATCCGCGACGAGGACAGCGGCTACCTGCGCCGCGAGGCCATCGCCTACGCCCTCCGGGTGTGCGCCCGCGAACCCGCGCTGCGGCCCGGCGTACACGCCCTCGTGGACGGCTGGTACCTCAGCGGCACCTGGCAGTTCCAGGCTGCCGCCGCCCGTGCCTACGGCCTCTGCCTGGGGGGCGCCGACCTCGACACCGCGGTCCACGCGCTCACCCGGCTCGGCACCGTGGACCACATCCGCGTAGCCGTCGCCATCGGCGACGCCTGCGCCGACCTGGTGGAGGAGGACGTGGCCGGGCACGCGCCCGTGGTGCTGCGCGCGGTCGCCGAGATGGTGCACGAACCGAGCAGCCGCGCCTGCGGCCACCTGGTGTTCCTGATCCTCGCCGACGCCCTCGTCGCGGAGGAACCGGACGCCGTCGGTACCCCGCCGCGCAGTCGCCCCACCCTGCTCCAGCTGGCCGCTCGGAGCGCGCCGGGGAGCGAACTGCGCCGGCTGCTCGGTTACCTGTGGTCCGAGGTGATCCGCGGCGAACTCTTCGCCGACCAGGCAGCGGGCGTGCTGGAGGGCTGGGCAGCCCAGGCCGAGACCGACCCCCTCCTTCTCGACGACCTGGTCCGCGTCCTCGTCGAGGACGTGGCTGAGCCCAGTCCGCGCGCCGCCCTGCTCCTTCAGCGGTACACCTCGCGTTGGACCGAGCGCGACCGTTTCCGCCCCCTGCCCCGCTCCGCGGCGGTCCTCGGCAGCGCCCTGCGCCGCACCGCGACCGCCGGCTCCGCTCATCCTGGAGGTGCCCGGTGACCCAGCCGGTGTCGTTGATCGTCAACCAGTCGCCGGTGCCCCGCATGGCCGTGGGCCCCACCAAGGCGACTCAGCCGCACCTTGCCGTCGTCTACGCCACCGCCGCCGGCGAGGTGGTGTGCTTCGAGGGCCGACCGATGAAGCCCACACAGCAGGTCTTCTCCAAGTACTGCACCCGCTACGAGGTCGACATGCGCCCGCAGCAGCGCACCGCCGTCCTCGGCCGCAATCCGCTGATCTCCGCCGATGGCGTGCACGCCTTCGAGGTGCAGGTCTCCTTCTGTTTCTGCGTCGACGGCTGGCAGGGCGCCGAGAACCTGGTGCGCTCCGGACTGTCGGACGCGCTGCCCGTGGTGCACGGCTGGCTGGTCGGCCGGTTCCACGGCGCCGGACAGCGCTTCGCGATCGAGGACTCCTTCGGCCTCGAGCGTCACCTCAACCAGCTGTGCGCCGCCCCGGTGGTCCTCCAGGAGGGGCTGAAGGTCTACGGCTGCCGCGTGTCCGTGCGGCCCGACGCCGCATCCCTGTCACATCTGGAGTCCCTGATCGAGGCCCGGCGGCGCGAGGCGCGGGGCGCGGCCGAGCACATGCCGAACACGGGCGACGTCGTACGCAAGGGCGAACTCGAAGCACTTCAGCAGGACTTCGCCATCAGGGCCACGGCCCGGCAGGCGGCGGCGCTCGCCGAAACCCTCACCACCAGCGAGGGACTGATCCGCCACTACCTGATCACCCACCCGCACGATGCCGCGGGCGCCTTCGCCATGGCCCGGCAACTGGAGGAGGCCCGCGCCGCCACCGCCGAACTGCAGAACCAGCGTGCGCTCGGTCTGTTCCAGGTGATGGCGGAGAAAGGCCTGATCCAGGCCGGTGACCTCGACCACGTGCGCCAGCAGCTGACCGGCACGGTGGGCCGGGCCACCGGCGGCGACGGACAACTCGCCTCCGCCGTCATGCCCCAGTTGCCCGGCGCCCGCCCCTGGGACGCGCCCCAGCTCCAGGCCGCGCCGGCCCCGGCCGCCGCGGTACCCGGCTCCGCGGGGCCCACACCCACCCTGGTGGAGCCCGTCGTCACGGAGCCCGCCCCCCGGCGGACCGCCGCACCCGCGGCGGTCACGGGTACGGCGCTGATCTACCTGGTCCTGGACGAGTCGCTGGACCGCGAGTGCGTCGGCGAGCTCCAGCGCGGCCTGGACGCGCTGCACGCCGCGCTCTCCGCAGCACCGGACGTCTCCAGCGTCCTGCGGCTGTGCGTCCTCGGCATGGCCGACACCACCGAACAGCGGCTGCCCCTGGCCAGGGTCGGGCCCGGCACGCGGACCCCGATCCTCCTAGCCCGGCGCGGGCTGTCGTACAGCCAGGCCTTCCGCACCCTGAAGTCCCTCATCGGGCAGGACGCCACCGTCGTCAAGAGCGAGGGCGCGCAGGTCCTGCGGCCGGTCGTCTACTTCCTCACCGGCGGTGTGCCCGACGAGGGGAACGCCTGGCACACCGCCTTCCAGGAGCTGACGGACCCCTCCGCCAACCCCGCCGCACCGCGGATGGTGGCCCTGGGGCTCGGCCGGGCCGAGACGCCGGCCGTGCGCACCGTGGCGACCTTCCCCGAGTCCGCGTTCATGGCCGCCCCCCACCAGGACGCCGCATCGGCCGCCCACAACTGCGCCGCGTTCCTGCGCGACAGCGTGGTCGGCTACGGGCGACGCCTCGCCGACGGCGAGGCGAACTTCACAGTCAGCCCGCCGGACGGCTTCCGGCGGGCCGAGGACGCTCTGTGACATCTCCCTGTGTAACTGACGCAACGTCACCTACGCTGCCGGGCACGGCAGTTGAGCAACCGCATCCCACCCACGCCAATCCCAACGGGACCAGAACGGAACGACGATGATGGAAAGCAACCGGGGGCACTTGCTCCCCATCTACGTCCTCGCCGACGAGTCGGGCTCGATGACCGCGCACATCGACGACCTCAACGACGGGCTGAAGTCACTGCACCAGGCGTTGCTCGGCGAGCCGATGGCGGCGGCCAAGGTGCGCTTCTCGGTACTGGGCTTCTCGGACGACGTGATCGAACGCGTCCGCCTGGTGGACCTGCGCAGTGCCGGCGAGTTCCCGCGCCTGACGACCCGCGGCATGACCAGCTACCTCGCTGTTTTCGAGGACCTGATCTCCCGCATCCCGGCCGATGTGAACAGCCTGAAGGCGGAGGGCTACCAGGTGCACCGGCCCGCCGTGTTCTTCCTCAGCGACGGCCTGCCCAACAAGGAGGACTGGAAGGACGCGCACCGCCGGCTCACCGACCGGGGCACGACCCTCGGCGCGCCGAACATCATCGCCTGCGGCATCGTCGACGCGGACGCCAGGACGATCAACGAGGTCGCCACCCAGCCGGAGTTCGGCTTCGTCGCCAACAAGGGCGTCGACGTGGGCGCGGCCATCGCCAAGTTCTGCACGGCCCTCACCAAGAGCGTGATCGCCTCGGGCCGTTCGCTCGGCTCGGCGTCTCCCCAACTGGTGGTGGACAGGCCGGAAGGCTTCACCGTCGCGATCGATGTGATCTGACGTGGGCAAGCACCGTCACCAGCACACCGAGGACCAAGGGGAGGCGGGCCGGCCCGTGCCGCCCCCTCCCGGCCCGGCTCCCGCCCTCTATCCGCAGGCGCCCCAGGCACCGGGGGCACCGCACGAGCCCGGCCTCGCCGACGTCTACGACTGGCGGCGGGACGGCTGGTCGGCCGACGGGCCTTCCCCGGCGCCCGTCCCCCCTGCCCGGCAGGTGCCCGAAGAGCCGTCTGCCCGGCGCTGGGACCCGCTCACCGTCGGCACCGCCGGACCCGCGTTCGAGCCCCGGCCGGCGACGGGCCTGTCGTACCGGCCCGACACGGTGTGCGACGGCTGGTCGACGGACGCGCTCGCACTGCGGCTGGCCTCGGTCCGCGGATACCAGCACCGGTACGACGGCCGCCCGCGTGAGGACGACGCCGCGGCGGGCTGGGACCAGGACACCGGCACCGTGGTGTTCGCCGTCGCGGACGGCGTGTCCGACGCCCGGCAGCCGCACATCGGCTCGCAGCTGGCCTGCCGCAGCGCGGTCGACGAGATGCTCGGCCAGGTGCGGGCGGGCGGCGGTTTCGTCGCCGACTGGAACAAGCTGCTGTCCACGGTGCACTGGCAGCTGCGCGAACAGGCCAGTCGCCTCCTGCGTTCGCCGGACACGAGCGTCGAGGAGACCGCCGGCCTGCTGGCGACCACCCTCGTCGCCGGAGCGGCCACACCCACCCCGAGCGGTGTGGAGGTCACGCTGGTCTCGGTGGGCGACTCCGGGGTCTGGGCGATCAAACACGAGCAGCTCTACCCGCTGACCGGCGGAAAGCAGGCCGGGGCCGACGGCCTGGTCTCCTCGGCCGTGCAGCCGCTGCCCTACGTCCCCGGTGACCTCCGCCCGTTCCATTTCTCCCTGGACCCGGGCACCGTCCTGCTGGTCGGCACCGACGGCTTCGGGGACCCCGTCGGCGATGGACGGGGCGCCGTGGCCCGGCTGTTCGCCACCGCGCTGCGCCGCCCCGTACCGCCGTTGGGCTTCGCCCACCTGCTCGACTTCTCCCGGGAGACCTTCGACGACGACCGGACGCTGGTGGCACTGTGGCCACGGAACGAGGGGCCCGGATGCGCGATGTAAGGGTGCCCTGGGTCCGTCCCGGCCAGTTGGGCGACTACCGGCGGAACCGGCTGGGCGACGGCGGGCAGGGTGTCGTCTACGGCGTGCCGCGTCCGCCGGACAGACTCCCGGGCACGTATCTGGCCTTCAAGGAGTACAAGGTTCCGATCGACGCCGACGTGCTCCACGACATGTGCTGCTTCCTCGACCTGCTCAGCGACGAGGACCGCGCCTTCCTGGAGCCACGGCTGACCTGGCCGGTCGCCATGGTCTACACGGGCAGCCCGCCGAACGCACCGCCGCCGTCCGCGAATCCGGCCACAACGGTGGTCGGCTTCCTGATGAACCGGGTCACCGGCGAGTTCGAGCTCAGCAGTCCCACGCTCGGGCAGACGAAGCCGCAGGCCCTGGAATTCCTGCTGAACGGCGACGACTACATGTCGATGATCGGGCTGCATGCCGACGACGGACAGCGGCTGCGGCTCCTGATCGACCTGGCACACACGCTCGACCGGTTGCACCGGCAGCACGTGACGGTGGGCGACCTGTCACCGAAGAACGTCATGTTCACGCTTGCCGGACAGGGCAGATGTCTGCTGATCGACTGCGATTCGATGCGGTACCGGGGCAGGGATGTGCTGACCCAGGTGGAAACCACCGGCTGGGAGGTGCCCGAGGGCGAGAAGGGCACGGTGGCCTCCGACTCCTTCAAGTTCGGACTGATCGCCCTGCGCCTGTTCAACCGCAGCCAGGACCTCATGGACCCCGGCCCGCTGCGCGGCGTGTCGCCGGATCTCGCGGACCTGGCCATGCGGAGCCAGAGCAGGGAACCGCACCGGCGGCCGAGGCCGGCCGACTGGCTGTCCGCGCTGGACCGGGCGGACAGCCGGTTGAAGACCCGCCGGAGCACGGCCGGCACCGGGCCCGGTATTAACGGGACGGTGACCGTCGCCCCGCATCAGCAGGTCACCGGCACCGGGTCGGCAGCCGTGCCGCCGCAACCGCCCGTACCCGGCCCGGCCGGGGGCTCGCCGGGCGGCGGCCGTGCGGCCGGCACGCTGGTCGTCCTGCTGGTGATGGCCGTGCTCGGCTACGGCGCGGTGAACCATTTCGACTCGTCGAACGGCTCCGACGACTCCCCGTCGCCGGTCAGCAGCGGCAGCCCGTACGGCGGCTCGACCTCCGACAGCGGCCCGGGCTTCGGCTCCCAGGAGACCGAGGACTCCGGGTCGGCCCGGGCCGAGGCGCCCGGCGCCGCCGTGGACTACTCCCAGGTGGCCGGCGATCCGGAGGCCGAGGAGGTGGCCGCCATGTTCGCCCGCTTCTTCGGTGCTATCAACACCCGGGACTACGACACGGCGCTGAGCTACTACGACCCCGCCACCACCGCCGTCGACATGGACTCCACCGTGAGCCGCAACAAGTGGAAGCAGGTCATGTCCACCACGAAGGACAGCCGCTTGGTCCTCAGCGGTTTGGACACCTCCGGGAAGTACACCTTCGCCACCGTGCACTTCCGCAGCCGGCAGTCTCCCGGCTACGGTCCGGCGGAGCGGCCGAACGACACCTGCGACGACTGGACGGTGACGTACCAGCTGACCCGCACGGACGGCTTCCGCATCTTCAAGGCGCCGCGGGACGGGGTGAGCTATGCCCCCTGCTGACCCTGACGCCCGCGCGACGCGGAGCCAGAGCGGGGAACCGGGCCGGCGGCCGGCGCCGAGCGCATGGCAGCCGGTGCGGCAGCGGGCGATCGAGGGAGGCAAGTCGGACTCCTCCTGGATC
Source organism: Streptomyces azureus (assembly GCF_001270025.1). Taxonomy (NCBI): domain Bacteria; kingdom Bacillati; phylum Actinomycetota; class Actinomycetes; order Kitasatosporales; family Streptomycetaceae; genus Streptomyces; species Streptomyces azureus. Next base: position 42,652 of record NZ_DF968392.1, read on the forward strand.
GATGCCGATCCCGTCTGAACACCTCCGAGCGCATCCCGGCCGGCCCAGAGTGGGTCGATCGACCCCGAGAGACGGGCGGTCACCCGCCGAAGGCCTGCCCCTTGAGTTGGTCCATGGAGCGCACCAACAACGTCTGGCGCCCCGTCATGACCCAGCCCTCGGAGCGCCACTGTTCCAGGACCCGGCTCACCGTGCGACGGGAGGTGAGCAGCAGGCCGGCCAGGTCGTCCTGGGAGAGGGGCAGGCCGATACGGCGGCCGGTGCCGTCGGGCGCGGGGTGGCCGCAACGTTCGGCGAGGTCCAGCAGGAGAGCGGCGAGCCGGGCGGGCACGGGCTCGGTGATGCCGGTGCGCTGCAGATCCGCCTCGCGCAGGCGCTGGGACAGGGTCTGCTCCAGTGCCGCGGCGATGCTCGGCCGGGCACGGGCGAGGCCGTGGAAGCGGGCCGCGGTCACCTGGAGCACGTCGACCGTGGTGGCCGTCAGCAGAGAGGCCGAGCGGCGCCGTTGCTCCAGCCCGGCCTGCTCGCCGAGAAGTTCGCCCGAACCACGCAGGGCGAGCAGGGCGCGGTAGCCGGCGTGGGACTGGGCGACGACCTTGATCCAGCCGCGCAGCAGCACGATCAGATGGTCCGAGTCCTCGCCCTGGGCCAGCAGTTGCCGGTCAGCGGGCAGCGAGCACTGTGTCGCCACCCGCCGCAGCGCGGAGCGGTCGTCCGGGTCCAGTGCCTCCCAGAAGGGAGCGGGGCGGCCACCCATGATGGTCAGCCCAGCAGCCACGCGAGCGCAGTGACGGCCACGCCCGCGACGGCGAGCACGAGGGACTGCCGCACCCGCTGGTGCTTGGCCCAGGCGATCTGGCTCATGTCCACCAGCTGACGCGTCAGGGAGGGCAGCGGAGAGGTGGTCGTGAGCTTCTCGGTGAGGTGCTCGGGATCCCAGTGCCGCAGATCACCGAAGTACACGAAATGCTGGTTGGGGTCGTGCCCCGGCTGTGACCGCAGCCGCGGGCTCACGACGGACACGGACGCCAGGGCGGCCAGCCCGAGCAGCGCCACACCCAGCCACAAGAGCAACCTGGGGACCGTGCCGTGCACCTGCCCCAGGTGGTGGCCGGATCCGGACAGCGCGACCAGGGCGCCCAGTACCGCCGACTCCAGTGTGAGCGCGAAGCCGGCCTTCGCGTCGACCCTGCCTGTCCAGTCGGCCAGTGCCGCGTGGATTCGCCAGGCCGTCTCCACGGGATCCGTCTCCGCCATGGCCCCCGCCCCCCTCGTCGACTGCATCGAGACTGCATAAGTGTGGCCTCGGGCGATCCCTGCAAAACCTGATGGTCCCTGGGAATTCACACCGAGCCGAGCGCCGGGCCGGTCCGCCGGTGGGCCGTACCGACTCCCGTCAGGCGTCCTCCGCCCACTTCCGCAGCGCCGCCTTGCTCCCGAAGTCGGCCACGTTCTTGTCCAGCGGGTCGTCGGTGTACTGGTGGAAGCGCCACTTGGCCTTGATGCGGGGCTTGCCCGCGGAGACGTAGTCGGCTATCCACAGCCCGTCGCCCGCGTAGGACGTCGTGTCGATGTTGAGCCAGAAATTCCGGTTGCAGTAGAGCACCACCTGGTTGTTCGGCCGGAGGTCCTTCAGCTTCCGGATGAACAGGTCCTTCTGCGCGTTGCTCGCGTGCGTCCCTTCGCTGGTCGTCTCCCAGTCGACGGCGAGGATGTCGCCCGGCCGGTCCGGGGCCTTGGCGGCGAAGTACTCGGCCTGGGCGGTGAGGTTGCCGGGCCACAGGAAGTGGTAGAAGCCGACGACCAGCCCGGCGTCGCGGGCACGCTTCGTCTGGGCGGCGAGTCTGGGGTTGACGTAGGAACGCCCCTCGGTCGCCTTGACGAAGACGAAGGACAGGCCGTCGGTGTCGTAGGAGGAGGACTGGTAGGAGCTCACGTCTATGCCGCGCAGCATCGGGGTCTCCCTGGAGTGCCGGTGAGGGGCGGGGAGTTGGTGCCTACCACCATGGCACGGGCTGCTGTGGACCGACGTGGAAATGTCAACTTGGGTGGGCCGTGGGGTGGGCGCGGGCCGCCGTGGCGGCGATCCGATCGGCCAACTCGGCGACACTCGCGAGGAGTTCGGCCGGTGGGCGGGCGAGGTCCAGGGCGTGGGCCGTGACCGTGATGCCGGAGCGGCGGATGACGTGGCCGTCCGGGCCGTCCTGCGAGGTGGCGGCGTAGACGAGGTGGCCGTGCGGCAGGCCGAGCGCGGTGCAGTAGCCGAGCAGTTGGCCGAGGTGGTCGGTGGAGGGCGCGAGCCTGTCGAGGAAGACGTACTTCGCGTCGACGACGGACACGGGGCGGCCCGCCCGGTACAGCACGATGTCCGGACGCAGACGCACCCTGCGGGCCTCGTCCAGGCGGTGGTGTCCCTCCTGCCCGGCGCATTGGACCCCCTGGCGGGCGAGGACGTCGCAAGCCCGATCTGCTCGGGCACCAGCGGCGCCATGTTCACGAACAGCAGCTCGGCGGCGAGGACCACCGTCGCGTCGGGGGCGCCGTCGAGCTGGCGCCGCAGCTTGACCAGGAAGGTGTCCGAGGACTCGTCCGGCTGGTCCACGAACCGGACCCGCAGATCGGAAGCCGTCGCCCCGCTCCAGGCCGGCAACTCCCGCGCGAACGCGGACGTCCCGCTCAGCAGTCCCTCGCGGAAGACCCGCCGCACCGCCGCCACGACATCGGTGCTTTCCGGCCGCCTCGCCATTGTGCCCCACCCCCTGGTGCTCGAAGGGCCCAGACTAGGCGGAGGACGGTGCTCCGGGTGAGGGTTCAACAGCCCTCCAGGGCACGCAGACCACGACGGCGAACGAGAACGGTGTCCGACCAGATGACGACAGCACACACCCCCGCTGTGACCCCGACGGCAGCGGACGACGGCGGCGGGGCGGGGAGCAGCACCGTGCTCTACCTCGGCCTGCGGCGCTCCCCCCTGGAATGGCGCGCCGAACTCGGCGCCGCCGCCGCACGGGGACTGAATGTCCACGTCGCGTCCGACGCCGACGTCTCCCACACGGAGCTGCCCGGCCACCGGCTCGGTTCCTTCGACCGCGGCTCCTCGCTCGCGGAGCAGGCCGCTCAGGCCTCTCCGGACCGGATCCCCGCCGCCGTCGTCTGCTGGGGCGACAAGTACGTCGGCCTCACCGCGCTGCTCGCCGAGCGGTTCGGGGTGCGCGGCATCGGTACCGACGCCGCGGCCGTCACCACCGACAAGGCCGCCCAGCGCCGGGCCATGGAGCCGTACGGCCTCAACCCCCCCTGGCGGGCGGGCCGGACGCTCGACGACCTGCGGGCCGTCGCGTCGGAGCTCGGCGCCGCGGGCCGACCCCTGGTGTTCAAGCCCGCCCACTGCTCCGGCGGCCGCGGCATGGCGCTGATCACCCAGGACACCGGCCTGGACGAGGTGTTCGCGCTCACGGCCGCCAACTACTCCAAGACCAGCGACTTCCTCGTCGAGGAGTACGTCGACGGCTCCGAGCACTCCGTCTCGGGTGTCGTCTCCGACGGCACGGTGCGGATCCTCGGCGTCACCGACAAGAGCGTCGACGGGCCGTTGTCCCCGTCATGGGCCACGGCTGTCCCCTCCGCCTTGACGGACACGCAGGTCAAGGACCTGATGCGGGCCGCCGAGCAGGCCGTGCACGCCGTCGGCCTCGGGACCGGTGGGTTCCACGTCGACCTGCGGCTCGGCTCCGCGGGCCCGTTCGTCCTGGAGGTCGGCGGGCGGCTCGGCGGCGACCTGATCAACTCGCACCTCATCCCGTACGCGCACCAGGGAGCCGTCCGGCCGTACGAGGCGCTGCTCGCCCTGCTCACCGACGGAGAGCTGCCCGGCGAGACCCCCGAGCCCAGCCGCGGCGCGGCCACGGTGCTGCTGCCCAAGGACGGGCGCCCGGCGGGCGAGGTGGCCGTGGCCGCGCTCGCCCGCCCGCGGGTCGTCCTCGCCGAGGACTGGCCCGGCACGGACACCGTCGTGGCGATCGTCGTCACCGAGGACCCGGCCGACCTGCCCGCGGCCGTCGCGGACGTCCGCGAGTCGGCCCGGTGACCGCCGGCCCCTGAAACCGTGCCCGGCCTTCGAGCGGCTGACACGCCTCACCGGCACGGACGGCGACGGTGTCTTCCGCTACGGCCCCGGCACGGACGGCGACGGTGCCTTCCGCCACGACCGCGGCGGCCGCTGCCCGGCGCCGCGCCGGCCGTCAGCACTCGATGATGTTGACCGCCAGCCCGCCCCGCGCCGTCTCCTTGTACTTCACCGACATGTCCGCGCCGGTGTCCTTCATCGTCTTGATGACCTTGTCCAGGGACACCTTGTGGGAGCCGTCGCCGCGCATCGCCATGCGCGCGGCCGTGACGGCCTTCACCGCGGCCATGCCGTTGCGCTCGATGCACGGGATCTGGACCAGGCCGCCTACGGGATCGCAGGTCAGGCCGAGGTTGTGCTCCATGCCGATCTCCGCGGCGTTCTCGACCTGCTCCGGCGAGCCGCCGAGCACCTCGGCCAGCGCGCCCGCCGCCATCGAGCAGGCGGAGCCGACCTCCCCCTGGCAGCCGACCTCGGCGCCGGAGATGGACGCGTTCTCCTTGAACAGCATGCCGATCGCGCCCGCGGCGAGCAGGAAGCGCACCACGCCCTCCTCGTCGGCGCCGGGCACGAAGTTGACGTAGTAGTGCAGGACCGCCGGGATGATGCCGGCCGCGCCGTTCGTCGGGGCGGTGACGACCCGGCCCCCGGCCGCGTTCTCCTCGTTGACCGCCATCGCGTAGAGCGTGATCCACTCCATGGCGAGGGCCTTCGGGTCGCCCTCGGAGCGCAGCTTGCGGGCGGTGTTCGCGGCCCGGCGGCGCACCTTCAGACCGCCCGGCAGGATGCCCTCGCGGGACATGCCGCGCGCCACGCACGCCTCCATCACCCGCCAGATCTCCAGCAGGCCTTCGCGGATCTCCTCCTCGGAGCGCCAGGCCCGCTCGTTCTCCAGCATCAGCGCGGAGATGGACAGGCCCGTCTCCCCGGCCATGCGCAGCAGCTCGTCGCCCGTGCGGAAGGGGTACTTCAGCACGGTGTCGTCGAGCTTGATGCGGTCCGCGCCGACCGCGTCCTCGTCGACGACGAAACCGCCGCCGACCGAGTAGTACGTCTTCGTCAGCAGCTCCGCGCCCGAGGCGTCGTACGCCCACAGGGTCATGCCGTTCGCGTGGTACGGCAGCGCCTTGCGGCGGTGCAGGACCATGTCGTCGTCGTAGGAGAACGCGATGTCGTGCTCGCCCAGCAGGTTCAACCGGCCGTCGGCCTTGATCGTCTCCACCCGCTCGTCGGCCGACTCCACGTCCACCGTGCGCGGCGAGTCGCCCTCGAGACCGAGCAGCACCGCCTTGGGCGTGCCGTGGCCGTGGCCGGTGGCGCCGAGCGAGCCGTAGAGCTCCGCGCGGACCTTCGCGGTCGGGGCCAGCAGTTCCTCGTTGCGCAGCCGCCGCGCGAACATCCGGGCCGCGCGCATCGGGCCGACCGTGTGGGAGCTGGACGGGCCGATGCCGATCGAGAACAGGTCGAAGACCGAGATGGCCACGGGGAACTCCTGACTACGGGGGTGGTGCAGAGGGGGTGGGCGCCGCGCCGCTTGTGGCCGCACGGCGCCCGAAAGGCTTCTTCGTTATGGGTTCAGACCCGGGTAGAGCGGGTGCTTGCCGGCCAGGGCCTTCACCCGGGCCTTGAGGGCCTCCGCGTCGTAGGACGGCTTCAGCGCCTCGGCGATGACGTCCGCGACCTCCGCGAAGTCCTCCGCCTGGAACCCGCGGGTGGCCAGGGCCGGTGTACCGATCCGCAGGCCGGACGTCACCATCGGCGGACGCGGGTCGTTCGGGATGGCGTTCCGGTTGACCGTGATGCCCACCTCGTGGAGGCGGTCCTCGGCCTGCTGTCCGTCCAGCTCCGAGTGGCGCAGGTCGACCAGGACCAGGTGCACGTCCGTGCCGCCGGACAGGACGTCCACGCCCACGGCCCGGACGTCGTCCTTCACCAGACGCTCGGCCAGGATGCGGGCACCCTCCAGCGTACGGCGCTGGCGCTCCTTGAAGTCCTCCGAGGCCGCGACCTTGAAGGCGACCGCCTTGGCCGCGATCACATGCTCCAGCGGACCGCCCTGCTGACCGGGGAAGACAGCCGAGTTGATCTTCTTGGCGAGCTCGGCCGTGGAGAGGATCACACCGCCGCGCGGGCCGCCCAGCGTCTTGTGGGTGGTCGTGGTCACCACGTGCGCGTGCGGGACCGGGTTCGGGTGCAGCCCCGCCGCGACCAGACCGGCGAAGTGCGCCATGTCGACCATCAGGTACGCGCCGACCTCGTCCGCGATCCGGCGGAAGGAGGCGAAGTCCAGCTGCCGCGGGTAGGCCGACCAGCCCGCGACGATCAGCTTCGGCTTCGACTCCTTGGCGAGCCGCTCGACCTCGGCCATGTCGACCCGGCCGTCGTCGCCGACGTGGTAGGCGACGACGTCGTAGAGCTTGCCGGAGAAGTTGATCTTCATGCCGTGGGTCAGGTGCCCGCCGTGCGCGAGGTTCAGACCCATGATGGTGTCGCCCGGCTTGAGCAGCGCGAACATCGCGGCGGCGTTGGCCTGGGCGCCCGAGTGCGGCTGCACGTTGGCGTGCTCGGCGCCGAACAGCTCCTTGATGCGGTCGATCGCGATCTGCTCGACCACGTCGACGTGCTCGCAGCCGCCGTAGTAGCGGCGGCCCGGGTAGCCCTCGGCGTACTTGTTGGTGAGGACCGAGCCCTGCGCCTCCATGACCGCGACCGGCGCGAAGTTCTCCGAGGCGATCATCTCGAGCGTGGACTGCTGCCGGTGCAGCTCGGCGTCGACCGCGGCGGCCACGGCCGGGTCGAGCTCGTGCAGGGGTGTGTTCAGGACGGACATACGGCTACGCCTCCTCAGCCGGCGGAGAACGCGGTGTACTCGTCGGCGGAGAGCAGGTCGCCCGGCTCGTCCGTGACCCGCACCTTGAACAGCCAGCCGCCCTCGAAGGGGGCCGAGTTCACCAGCGACGGGTCGTTCACGACGTCCTCGTTGACCTCGGTGACCTCACCGGAGACGGGGGAGTAGAGGTCGGACACCGACTTGGTCGACTCCAGCTCGCCGCAGGTCTCGCCCGCGGACACGGAGTCACCGACCTCGGGGAGCTGGACGAAGACCACGTCGCCGAGCGCGTTGGCCGCGTGCTCCGTGATGCCGACCGTCGCGACGCCGTCCTCGGCGGCCGACAGCCACTCGTGTTCCTTGCTGTAACGCAGCTGCTGGGGGTTGCTCATGGCCTGGATTCTCCTGTACGCGCGGGAGTGCTGTTGACGGGGGGACTACTGGTGAGCTGGAACGAAGGACCACGGGGGCGCCTGCGGCGGCCCCCGGCCAGTGTCTACTTCTGCCGCTTGTAGAACGGCAGCGCCACGACCTCGTACGGCTCGTGACTGCCCCGGATGTCCACGGCCACGCCGGGTGTGCCGGGCGCGGCGTGCGCGGCGTCGACGTACGCCATCGCGATCGGCTTGCCGAGGGTGGGGGAGGGGGCGCCGGAGGTGACCTCGCCGATCACCTCGCCGCCGGCCACGACCGCGTACCCGGCGCGCGGGACCCGGCGGCCCTCGGCGACGAGCCCGACCAGCACGCGGGGCGGGTTCTGCTCGGCGCGGGCGGCGGCCTCCCGCAGGGCCTCGCGGCCCACGAAGTCGCCCTCCTTCTCGAACTTCACCACCCGGCCGAGCCCGGCGTCGAAGGGCGTCAGGGAGGTGCTCAGCTCGTGCCCGTACAGCGGCATGCCCGCCTCCAGACGCAGTGTGTCGCGGCAGGACAGCCCGCAGGGGACCAGACCGGCGCCCTCGCCCGCCTTGGTCAGGGCCTGCCACAGCTCGACCGCGTGCTCCGGCTTCACGAACAGCTCGAAGCCGTCCTCGCCGGTGTAGCCGGTGCGGGCGATCAGCGCCGGGACGCCCGCGACCGTGCCCGGCAGACCGGCGTAGTACTTCAGGCCGTCGAGGTCGGCGTCGGTGAGGGACTTCAGGATCCCCGGGGACTCCGGTCCCTGCACGGCGATCAGCGCGTAGGCGTCCCGGTCGTCACGCACCTCGGCGTCGAAGCCCGCGGAACGTTCCGCCAGGGCGTCCAGGACGACCTGGGCGTTGGAGGCGTTGGCGACGACCATGTACTCGGTCTCCGCGAGCCGGTAGACGATCAGGTCGTCGAGGATGCCGCCGTCGGCCCGGCAGATCATGGTGTAGCGGGCGCGGCCGGGCTTGACGCCGCCGATGTTGCCCACCAGGGCGTGGTCGAGGAGGGCGGCGGCCTGCGGACCGGTGACGGTGATCTCCCCCATGTGGGAGAGGTCGAACAGGCCGGCCTTCGTGCGCACGGCGTTGTGCTCGTCGCGCTCGGAGCCGTAGCGCAGGGGCATGTCCCAGCCGGCGAAGTCGGTCATCGTCGCGCCGAGCGAACGATGCAGGGCATCGAGCGCGGTGTGGCGGAGTTCTCCTGTACTGCTCATCGGTCGGTCGTCTCCAAGGGCATGACGGGCGAGGTCGTTCCTCCCCATCTGTCATCGGAACCTGAGAGGTTCGCCATGACCACACGGTCCTGGCTTGCACCTTGGGTGGAGCCGCACCCCTTGTCCTGGACAGGGGAAGGCCCGCTTTTCAGATGTGCCTCGCCCGCGCGGTAACGGGGCCTGAGAGATTCAAGGGAGGGACTTGCTCCTTCGGCGCCCCAGCGTCAGCGATGCTGGGAACTCTCCCGCGCGGATTCAAACGGCCGGTATGCAGTTGGCGCGCACATCATTGCACGCATCGTCGCGGGGTGGCAGGGGCACCACCCTGTAGCAGGCCTGTTGCAGGAAGAGGACTAAAACCAGAGAGATCGGGCATTACCTTCTCTTTACACTCAGCGGGGATGGGACTCCGTACCTGGCCCCAGGGGAGGACATCACGGTGAACAGGACCACCGCGTACGCCACGACATCGGGCGTCGCGCTGCCCGAGCAGCCGGCCGCTCCGGCACGGGCGGCCTGCGGCCCGCTGCCGGTGCCGGTCGTCCGCGATCTGCGCGAGCGCGCCGGCCGCAGCCCGCACGCGCTGCTCTTCGGCCCCCGCGACCTCGTCGTGGTCACGGGCCTGCCCGGCAGCGGCAAGTCCACGCTGATGCGGCGCACCGTGCCCGGCCGGCGCATCGACTCCCAGGACACCCGCGACCGCTGGGACGGCCGCATGCCGCGCTTCCTGCCGTACGCGGTCTACCGCCCGCTCGTCCGCCTCGCCCACTACGCCGGGCTGCGCCGCGCCCTGCGCGCCGGCGAGGGCGTCGTCGTGCACGACTGCGGCACCCAGGCCTGGGTCCGCCGCTGGCTGGCCCGCGAGGCCCGCCGCCGGGACGGCACCCTGCATCTGCTCATGCTCGACGTCACCCCCGAGGAGGCCCTGGCCGGCCAGCGAGACCGCGGCCGCGGTGTCTCGCGGTACGCCTTCCTGCGCCACCGTGCGGCGACCACCCACCTGCTGCGCGCCGTGGAGCGGGGCGAACTGCCCGCGGGCTGCGGCTCGGCGATCCTCGTCGACCGGGACGCGGCGGACACCCTGCGCCGGATCGGGTTCACGGGCTGACCGCAGGCGGCCGGCGAGACGCTAGCCTTTTGAGCCACAGCAGTGGTTCCAGGCAGGCGGTAGGCAGATGGACTTCCCGGCGGACTTCTCCGCGGACTTCCCGGCGCACACGCAGACCCACCCGCACGGCGGATGGCCAGGCAACGAACTGGAGGAGGTGCTCTCGGCCTCCCTCGGCGCCGGGCCGTCGGCCGGCGGGCGGATCGTCGAGGTGCTCGGCCGGAGTTTCGTCTGGGTCCCCCTGCCGAGCGGCGGCGGCCCGCGGAGCGGTCCCCTCGACCTGCCCGGCATCGAGATCGAGGGCCAGGCGTACGTACCGGTGTTCAGCTCCGAGGAGCAGTTCCGCCAGGTCGTCGGCTCCCACATGTCCTACACCATCGCGCCCGCCGTGGAGTTCGCCCGCGGCCTGCCCCCGCACGCCGGGATAGCCGTCAACCCGGGCGGCGTGGTCGGCATACCGCTCCCGCCGCCCGCCGTGGCCGAGCTGTGCCGGGCCGGCCGGACGCCCCTGGACGGCCCCGCGAGCGGCGGCCGGGTCCGCCTCTTCGAGCCCGACTGGCAGGACGACCCGGTGGACTTCCTCGCCGCCGCCTCCGCCGAGTTCGAGGCGATCGGCGTCGTCGTCACGGCCCGCCGCTGCCTCGCCGCGATCGAGACCGCCGACCCGGTGATGTTCGTGGGCGTCGAACTCTCCCAGTGGGAAGGCGACCTGCGGGCCCTCCCACTGGACGCCCTGTCCCGGGCCGTCACCAGGTCCCCGGCCCCGTGGCAGGTCAACCTGGTCCTCCTGGACGTGGCGGAGGACCCGGTGGGTCACTGGATGCGGGAGCGGGTGCGCCCGTTCTTTCAGCGGGCTCACTAGCGAACGCTCCCACGAGTGAGGCGCGCGGCCGGCCACGGCCGGACCCGCACCCGCCGGACGAGGCAAGTCCCGAGTCGGCGGGCGGGCTTAAGCTAGGTCACGGTCGAGGCGTTGTACGAAGGGGCGGTAAAGGTGAGCGCGAGCGGCACGGCCGCGGCCGGACAGGTCGAGCACATGCTGCGCCAGGTCACGCCCGGGCGTTACGACGCCTACGAGGCACTCCTGCGCGCGCTCGCGACCCCGCACTCCGGCCAGATCTGGATGCTCCTCTGGCACGGCCAGGCGGGCTCCCCCGACGCCCAGTACGGGAACATGGAGGTCGACGGCTACGGCTACGCCCCCTGTGTGACCTCCGCCCAGGAGCTCTCGGCCAGCGGCTGGAACCGCTCGTACGAGGTGGTCGACGGAGTCGACGTCGCCCGCGCCCTCTACCCCGACCACTACGGCCTCTGGCTCAACCCGCACGCCCCCGGCGGCGGCGTCGGCATCCCCTGGCTCGACCTGCGCCGGATCGCCACGGGCCTGGACCGCCAGCCCGCCGGCCCGCTGCGGCTGTCCGAACCGGCCATCGAGATCCCGCAGTTCTACGCCCTGCTCGCGCAGAACGCCCACCGCACCCCGGCCGTCCGCTCGCTGCGCCGGGCCTGGGTACAGCCCGCGCTGGGCGCGCCGTATCTCGCCATCGGACTGGATGTGTACGACACCTCGCCGCCGGCCGTGGATTCAGTGCGCGCGATGATGCAGCAGTCCCTCGGTGCCGTACCGGACGGGCTGCCCGTCTCGACCGTCGCCATGTCCGACGAACACGACCCGGTCGCCATGTGGCTGCGCGCGAACGCCCGCCCCTTCTACGACCGTGAGGCCCATGCCACGGCCCCCGTCCAGGCCCCGGCCTCCGGCCACGGCTTCCCCCCGGCCCAGGGCAGGTACTGACCCGGCCCGCACCGGCCGTTGCCGCGCCGGCCGTCCAGCTCGCGGGTGCCAGGTGCTCTGCGCGCAATGCGCATGTTTCAAGGCCGTATCGTCCGGACCACGTGCCCGCGTGTCCGGATAACGGAATCCCCCAGTCGGCATCACGGTTGCGCATACTTTCTCCACCAGGCCTGGCGTGTGATCGTAAGCGCGTTGAAGACTCGCCTCTCAGGCGCGAGGCCGTCGATCCTGTGAGCGATACCAAGCGAAGGATCGGCCTGACGGTGGCCGTACCATCTGCGGACGCCGCGCCATAGCCACAGTGGAGCAAGCCGCCGACAACGGTGGGCAAGGGGGCCGGTGACCACCGGCGAGAAGGGGCAGGGCACTTGTGACGGCACCGATCGAGACCACCGGATCGCAGGCCGAGGCCCAGCCGGAGGCCGTGCTGGCGGGTGTGAAGTCCCAGAACATCGAGGGCCGGTCCCTCGGGCAGATCGCCTGGACCCGCTTCAAGCGCGACAAGGTGGCGGTGGCGGGCGGCGTCGTGGTCGTGCTGCTCATCCTGACGGCCGCCCTGTCCCGTCCGCTTCAGTCGCTGCTGGGCCTCGACCCCAACGCCTTCCACCAGGACCTCATCGACCCCAACACCACGCTCCCCAAGGGCGACTTCGGCGGCATGAGCTGGGACCACCCGCTCGGTGTGGAGCCGAAGTTCGGGCGCGACATCCTCGCCCGCATCCTGGAGGGCTCCTGGGTCTCCCTCGTCGTCGCCTTCGGAGCGACGGTGCTGTCCAATGTGATCGGCACCGTGCTCGGCCTGGTCGCGGGCTACTACGGCGGGCGCGTCGACGCGGTCATCAGCCGGCTCATGGACACCTTCCTGGCCTTCCCGCTGCTGCTCTTCGCCATCGCCATCTCGGCGACGCTCCAGGGCGGCGCTTTCGGGCTCGAGGGCCTCCCGCTGCACATCCTCGTGCTGATCTTCGTCATCGGCTTCTTCAACTGGCCCTACATGGGCCGCATCGTCCGCGGTCAGACGCTGGCGCTGCGAGAGCGGGAGTTCGTCGACGCCTCCCGGGGGATGGGCGCTTCCGGGCCGTACATCCTCTTCAAGGAGCTGCTGCCGAACCTGGTCGCGCCGATCATCGTCTATTCGACGCTGCTCATCCCGACCAACATCCTCTTCGAGGCCTCCCTCAGCTTCCTCGGCGTGGGCATCCAGCCGCCGCAGGCGTCGTGGGGCGGCATGCTCAACCAGGCCGTCGACTTCTTCGAGGTCGATCCGCAGTACATGCTCGTCCCCGGTCTTGCCATCTTCATCACCGTACTGGCCTTCAACCTCCTCGGTGACGGCCTCCGGGACGCTCTCGACCCCCGCAGCCGCTGACGTCTGCGGTCGCGGCCGGTGCCGCGTCCAGCCCAAGTGTTCAACTTCAGAAGGGGAATCCGACCATCATGCGAAGGTCAGCAATTGCCGTCGCCGCGGCCCTCAGCAGCGCCAGCCTCGTGCTGGCGGGCTGCAGCAAGGCCGACGACAACGGCGACAACGGCGGCAGCAAGGCCACCGCCGACGCCGCCACGAAGTCGGTCGTGAACGCCTCTACGGAGAAGGGCGGCACGGTCACCTACGCGATGTCCGACGTCCCGGACTCGTTCGACCCGGGCAACACGTACTACGCGTACATGTACAACTTCAGCCGCCTCTACGCGCGTCCGCTGCTCACCTTCAAGCCGGCCCCCGGCGAGAAGGGCAACGAGATCGTGCCGGACCTCGCTCAGTCCAAGGGCCAGTCGTCCGACGGCGGCAAGACCTGGACGTACAAGCTCCGTCAGGGCGTGAAGTACGAGGACGGCACCGAGGTCACCTCGGCGGACGTCAAGTACGCGGTGGAGCGCTCGAACTTCGCCCGTGACGTGCTCTCCCTCGGCCCGAACTACTTCGCCCAGTTCCTGGACGGCGGCGACAAGTACAAGGGCCCGTACAAGGACAAGAGCGGCAAGGGCCTGGCGTCGATCGAGACGCCGGACAAGTACACGATCACCTTCAAGCTCAAGCAGCCGTTCACGGACTTCGACTACCTGGTCACCGCCCCGCAGACGGCTCCGGTGCCGAAGGCCAAGGACACCGGCGTCGACTACACCAAGAAGATCGTCTCCTCCGGCTCGTACAAGTTCCAGAGCTACGAGGAGGGCAAGTCGGTCACCCTGGTGCGCAACCCGGAGTGGAACGCCAAGACCGACCCGCTGCGCAAGCAGTACCCGGACAAGATCGTGGTCAACCTGAAGGTCAACCAGGCCACGATCGACAAGGACCTGATGGCCGGCAGCACCACCGTCGACCTCGCGGGCCGCGGCGTGGACACGCAGACCCAGGCCCAGCTGCTCAACAACAAGGACAAGAAGGCCAACACCGACAACACCTACGGTGGCCGTCTCGTCTACGCGGCGCTCAACACCACGGTCAAGCCGTTCGACAACGTCGAGTGCCGCAAGGCCGTGCAGTACGCCATCGACAAGGTGGCCGTGCAGACCGCACAGGGCGGCCCGGTCCGCGGCGACATCGCCTCCACGGTGCTGCCGCCGGACGTGATCGGCTACCAGAAGTTCGACTCCTACGCCACTCAGGGCAACAAGGGTGACGCCACCAAGGCCAAGGGACACCTGAAGGCCTGTGGCCAGGAGAAGGGCTTCAAGACCTACATCTCCGCGCGCAGCGACCGTCAGCAGGAGGTCGACGCGGCCACGGCGATCATCGACTCGCTGAAGAAGGTCGGCATCAACGCCGAGATGAAGCAGTACCCGTCCGGCAAGTACTTCACGGACTACGCCGGTGTCCCCGCCTTCGCCAAGAAGCAGAAGATCGGCATCATGATGATGCAGTGGGGCGCCGACTGGCCGACCGGCTACGGCTTCCTGAACCAGATCCTCAACGGCAAGGCCATCAGCACCTCCGGCAACACCAACCTCTCGTCGTTCGACAACGCGGAGGTCAACAAGCTGCTCGACGAGGCCATCCAGAACCCCGACGAGTCGGCGCGCAACGCCGCCTACGCCGAGGTCGACAAGAAGACGATGGACGAGGCCGTCATCGTGCCGCTGACCTACTTCAAGGTCTTGCTGTACCGCTCGCCGAACGCCACCAACGTGGTCTCCTCGGCCGCCTGGAGCGGTCAGTACGACGCCCTCAACCTCGGTACGACGAAGAAGTAGCGCGAAGAGCAGCCCTGGAAGGCAGGTGAAGGCATTGGCGCCCGTGGGTTTCACCCCCCGCGGGCGCCGGCGCCGGTCCCCGTGATCTCGTACATCATCCGCCGGGCGATCGCGGCAGTGATCCTGCTGCTGGTCGTCACCGCGGTCACCTTCGGCATCTTCTTCCTGCTGCCGAGACTGGCCGGGCAGAGTCCCGACCAGCTGGCCGCCCAGTACATCGGAAAGAACCCCTCGCCCGAGGACATCCTGGCGGTCAAGCAGAACCTCGGGCTCGACAAGCCGGTCTACGAGCAGTACTGGGAGTTCATCAAGGGGATCGTCTCCGGCGCCACTTACAACCTCGGCCCCACCACGGCCAAGTGCGAAATGCCCTGCTTCGGCTACTCCTTCAAGAACCACATCGAGGTCTGGCCGCAGCTCGTGGACCGGCTGCCGGTGACCATCTCCCTGGCCGCGGGCGCCGCCGTGCTGTGGCTGCTGTCGGGTGTCGCCGCAGGTGTGATCTCCGCGCTCAAGCCGGGCTCGTTCTTCGACCGCGCCGCGATGGGCGTGGCCCTCGCCGGTGTGTCGCTCCCCATGTTCTTCACCGGCCAGCTGGCCCTGCTCGTCTTCAGCTATCAGCTGGACATCTTCGGGCGGACCTATGTGCCGTTCACCGAAAACCCGTCCCAGTGGGCCAACACCCTGTTCCTGCCGTGGTGTTCGCTGGCCCTGCTGTATTCCGCCATCTACGCACGGCTCACCCGGTCCGGCATGCTCGAAACCATGAACGAGGACTTCATCCGCACCGCACGGGCCAAGGGCCTGAAGGAGCGCAAGGTCGTCGTCAAGCACGGCCTGCGGGCGGCGCTCACGCCGATCGTGACGGTCTTCGGCATGGACATCGGCCTGCTGCTCGGCGGCGCGGTGATCACCGAGTCGGTGTTCTCCCTGCCCGGCATCGGCCAGTACGCCGTCCAGGCCATCACCGACAACGACCTGCCGCCGATCCTGGGCGTCACCCTGCTGGCGGCCTTCTTCGTCGTGCTCTGCAACCTGGTGGTGGACGTGCTGTACGCCACCGTCGACCCGCGGGTGAGGCTCTCGTGACCGAACTGACCAAGACCGGGGCCGCCGTGGGCGAGCCGACGAGCAGCGGGGAGGTCCCCCGGGCGTTCCTCGATGTGCGCGACCTCAAGGTGCACTTCCCGACCGACGACGGCCTGGTCAAGTCCGTCGACGGGCTCTCCTTCCAGCTGGAGAAGGGCCAGACCCTCGGCATAGTGGGCGAGTCCGGCTCCGGCAAGTCGGTGACCTCGCTGGCCATCATGGGCCTGCACCGCCTCGGCAACCGCGGCAAGAACGTGCGGATGTCCGGCGAGATCTGGCTCGACGGCAAGGAACTCGTCTCGGCGAGCCCCGACGAGGTGCGCCGGCTGCGCGGCCATGACATGGCGATGATCTTCCAGGACCCGCTGTCCGCGATGCACCCGTACTACACGGTCGGCAACCAGATCGTCGAGGCGTACCGGGTCCACCACGACGTCGACAAGAAGACCGCCCGCAGGCGCGCCGTCGAACTCCTCGACCGGGTCGGCATCCCCGAGCCCGACAAGCGCGTCAACAGCTACCCTCACGAGTTCTCCGGCGGTATGCGCCAGCGCGCCATGATCGCCATGGCGCTGGTCAACAACCCCGAGCTGCTGATCGCGGACGAGCCGACCACCGCGCTCGACGTGACCGTGCAGGCGCAGATCCTCGACCTGATCCGGGACCTGCAGAAGGAGTTCGGCTCCGCGGTCATCATCATCACGCACGACCTCGGCGTGGTCGCCGAGATCGCCGACGACATCCTCGTGATGTACGGCGGACGCTGCGTGGAACGCGGACCGGTCGACACGATCTTCTACCAGCCGCAGCACCCCTACACCTGGGGCCTGCTCGGCTCGATGCCGCGGATCGACCGTGAGCAGACCGACCGGCTCATCCCGGTCAAGGGCCAGCCGCCCAGCCTCATCAACGTCCCCTCGGGGTGCGCGTTCAACCCGCGCTGTCCGCACGCGGACGTCCCCAAGGGCGGGATCACCCGCACCGAGCGGCCCGAGCTGCGCGAGGTGGGTGGCAGGCACTTCACCGCCTGCCACCTGTCGCAGGAGGACCGCACCCGGATCTGGAACGAAGAGATTGCGCCGAAGCTGTGAGCGAGACCGATACCCGGGCAGGGACGACGGCCGTGACCGACGACGATGACAAACCGCTGCTCAAGGTCGAGGGACTGGTCAAGCACTTCCCCATCAAGAAGGGCCTGTTGCAGCGGCAGGTCGGGGCGGTCAAGGCCGTGGACGGCATCGACTTCGAGGTGCGCCGCGGTGAGACCCTCGGCGTCGTCGGCGAGTCCGGCTGCGGCAAGTCGACCATGGGCCGTCTCATCACCCGGCTGCTCGAACCCAGCGGCGGGAAGATCGAGTTCGACGGTACGGACATCACGCACCTCGGCACGAGCGGCATGCGCCCGTTCCGCCGCGACGTGCAGATGATCTTCCAGGATCCGTACGGATCGCTGAACCCCCGGCACACCATCGGCACCATCGTCTCGGCGCCGTTCAGGCTTCAGGGCGTGGAGCCCGAGGGTGGCGTCAAGCAGGAGGTCCAGCGCCTCCTGGAACTGGTGGGCCTGAGCCCCGAGCACTACAACCGCTACCCGCACGAGTTCTCCGGCGGCCAGCGCCAGCGCATCGGCATCGCCCGGGCACTGGCCCTGAAGCCGCGGATGGTCGTGGCCGACGAGCCGGTCTCCGCGCTCGACGTGTCGATCCAGGCGCAGGTCGTGAACCTGATGGACGACCTCCAGGACGAACTCGGCCTGACGTACGTGATCATCGCGCACGACCTGTCGGTCGTCCGGCACGTCTCGGACCGGATCGCGGTGATGTACCTCGGCAAGATCGTCGAGTTGGCCGACCGCGGCTCGCTGTACGCCAGTCCGATGCACCCGTACACCAAGGCCCTGCTGTCGGCGGTGCCGATCCCGGATCCGCGGCGCAGGGCGGCCAAGAGCGAGCGCATCCTGCTCAGGGGCGACGTACCCTCGCCGATCGCCCCGCCGAGCGGGTGCCGCTTCCACACCCGGTGCTGGAAGGCCACGCAGATCTGCAAGAGCACCGAGCCGCCGCTGATCGAGCTGCGGCCCGGCCAGCGCGTCGCCTGCCACCACCCGGAGAACTTCGAGGACCAGGCCCCGCAGGACACCGTTCTGCTGTCCGCCGCCAAGGAGGCGGCGGCACTGGTCGCCGACGAGGTGCTGGCCGAGTCGGCACAGACGTCGGCGGCGGTGGCGGCGGAGAAGGGACCGGAGTCCTCCCGGGAGGGTGCCGAGACGGAGGCGGAGGCCTCCGTGGAGGAAGCGGCAGATTCCGCCTCCAAGGAGCCCGGGGGCAAGTGACCCAGCCCTGCCAGAGCGCCTGTGCCTTGACAATTAAGGCCGAGGCGCTCTGGCAGGTAAAAATGTTCGGGTGCTCCAGCAACTGTTCAGCCCCTCCGTCCAGCACACGCTCGACCTGATCGGCATCTTCGTCTTCGCGATCTCCGGCGCCCTGCTGGCCGTGCGCAAGAACTTCGACGTGTTCGGCATCGCCGTGCTCGCCGAGGTCACGGCGCTGGGCGGCGGGCTCTTCCGTGACCTGGTCATCGGGGCCGTGCCGCCCGCCGCCTTCACGGACCTGGGGTACTTCCTCACCCCGCTGCTCGCCACGCTCCTCGTCTTCTTCCTGCACCCGCAGGTGGAGCGCATCCAGGTCGCCGTGAACGTCTTCGACGCGGCCGGCCTCGGACTGTTCTGCGTCGCCGGCACGATCAAGGCCTACGAGTACGGGCTCGGCCTGACCGCCTCCGCCGGGCTGGGTCTGACCACCGCGGTGGGCGGCGGTGTGCTGCGGGACGTCCTCGCCAACGAGGTGCCCTCGCTGCTGCGCTGGGACCGCGATCTGTACGCGGTCCCGGCGATCGTCGGCTCCGCCCTGGTCGCCCTGTGCATCCGCTACGACGTCCTGAACCCGCTCACCAGCGCCCTCGCGGTGGTCACCGCCTTCGTACTGCGCCTGCTCGCGATGCGGTTCCACTGGCGAGCTCCGCGGGCCTGGCACCGGCGGTCGACGGTGAGCGAGGAGGAGCAGCCCGTCCTGCCGTGACGTGGCCGCGGCCGGTCACCTCCGTCAGCCAGCGGAACGCCGGGACCACCTGCGGCCGCCACAGCGCCATGGTGTGACCGCCCGCGCTCCTCGGGATGTACACCACGTGCACGGTCGTCGGCGCCTTCGCGGCCTGTTCCAGGGCGACGGCCGCCTCGTAGCCGTCGTGCGGCTGGCCGGAGAGGTAGAGCGAGATGCGCGGCGGGACGGGCGCCTTGCGTAGCAGCAGGTAGGGGTTGTTCTCGGCCCGGAGGGTGGGGTTCTGTGCGGCGAGCGAGTCGCGTTCGCCGATCGGGTCGTCGTAGCCGGACAGGCTGACGGCGGCCCGGTAACGGTCGGGGTGGGCGACGGCGAGCTTGGCCGCGCAGTGCCCCCCGGCCGAGTAGCCGGCCACCGCCCAGCCCCGTGGGGCGGACTCGGCACGGAAGTTGTCCATGACCATCATCGGCACGTCGACGCTCAGCCAGGTGTCGGCGTTGACCGTGCCCGGGATGTTGGCGCAGCCGGTGTCCACCCCGGCCAGCAGATTGGTGCGCGGCGCCACCAGGATGAACGGGGCGACCTGCCCGTCCCGCATCAGCGGCTCCAGCTGCTCGTGCACGTGCAGTGAGCCGAACCAGGCCTTCGCCGAGCCGGGGTAGCCGGGCAGCAGCTCCACGACCGGGAACTTGTGGTGACGATAGGCAGGCTCGTCATACTGCGGCGGTAGCCAGACGTAGACCTCGGCGTTCACACCCGACACCCGGCCCTTGAGCTGGGTGACCCGTACCCCGCCGGCCGCGCGCGTGCCGGGCCCGGTGGCCGGCCGGAAGGTCTGGCGCACCTTCGGCAGCCGCTTCAGGGCGATGCCTCCGGTGCCGTCGGCGCCCAGGTCGGCCGCCTGCTGCACGTGGTCGCCGGTGCCGAGCAGGTCGGCCCAGTTGTCGTACAGGTTGTTGGCGTTGTTGACCAGCGTGAAGACCAGCGCCACGGCGGTTCCCTGGGCGAACAGCAGCATCAGCGCGCGCGTCGCGGTGCGCAGGGCGCGGGGACCGCGGACGCGCGACCACAGGGCGAGCGGCAGCGCCAGCGCGACGACCGACAGCGCGATCAGCGTGTAGAGGAACGGAGTCCCGGTGAGGCTCATGTCTCTTCAGAGGGACGGACGGCCCTTCGGGTTTACGGACGAGTGCGGACACTTACCGAGAAATTGCCGACGCCTCACCCAAGACGGAACCGACCAAAGCTACCGCTTAGTATTTAGTTCTTGTACTGTTCAGCCATGTCAGAAGCAGCCACCGCACCGGCCGCCCGGGCCACGATCGGCGACAGCGAGTTCGACCGCGACACCGCGCTCACCCGGCGCGCGCCCGGCGTCTACGACATCGACCTCTCCGCCGGCTGGACGATCATCAGCGCCGTCAACGGCGGTTATCTGCTGGCCGTCCTGGGCCGCGCGCTCGCGGACACCCTGCCGCACGCCGACCCCTTCACCATCTCGGCGCACTACCTCACCGCGTCCCAGCCCGGCCCGGCGGTCGTCCGCACGGACACCGTCCGCACCGGCCGGACCCTGTCGACGGGCCAGGCCTCCCTCTTCCAGTACGACGACGGGGGCCGCGAGGTGGAACGCATCCGCGTGCTCGCCTCCTACGGCGACCTGGACGCCCTGCCCGGCGACGTCCGTACGACGGCCAGGCCGCCCGCGATCCCGCCGCTGGAGCACTGCCTCGGCGCGGAGGACGGCCCGGCCCCGGTGCCCGGCAGTTCGGCCATCACCGACCGGCTGATGCTCAAGCTCGACCCGTCGACCCTGGGCTGGGCCCTCGGCAAGCCCTCCGGCAAGGGCGAGATGCGGGCCTGGTTCGGGCTCGCGGACGGCCGCGACCACGACCCGTTCTCCCTGCTGCTGGCGGTGGACGCCCTGCCGCCCACCGCCTTCGAGCTCGGGCTGAAGGGCTGGGTGCCCACCGTCGAGCTGACCGTGCACGTCCGCTGCCGCCCGGCGCCGGGCCCGCTGCGTGTGTCGATCACCACGCGCAACCTCGCCGGCGGCTTCCTGGAGGAGGACGCCGAGGTGTGGGACAGCGCCGACCGGCTGGTGGCGCAGTCCCGTCAGCTCGCCCGGGTCAGGCTCGGCTGAGCGGCTCGCGCCCCAGCCAGGCCGCCAGCCTGCCGTAGGCGTCGGCGCCCTCGGGGGCCGGCCGGGCCGTGGCGAACGGCGTGTTCTCGTCCCGCTGTTCGTCCGGCAGCATGCGCCGGGCGACGGTCAGCGCGAACTCGGCGAGCTCCGGGTCCAGTTCGCGCGGATGCCCCAGGGCCTCGGACAGGTCCCAGGTGTGGGTCACCGTCTCCAGGGCGTAGGCCGACAGGGCGGCCCGGCCGGGCATCTCGCCGAACGGCAGCCGCACCACCGTGTCCAGCAGGTCGTCGCCCGCCCAGGCCTTGACGGCCCGGGTCCTGGCCTCGTCGTACGCGGCCGTCCATCCGTCGTCCGGCACGCCCTCGACGAATGGCCGAACGGCGCTCGCGTCACTGCCCTCGGCGACGACGGCCACCCGGTGGGTCGCGCCGGTGAGATGGCTCAGCAGCGTGCGCACGTCGAACTCGGTACACGGCGTGGGGCCGTCGAGCTGCTCCGCGCGCACGGACCGGATGAGCTCGGCGGCCTGCTCCGCGGCGCGGCCGAACAGCGGACGGGGGTCGTTGGTCATGAAACTCCTCCTGAGTGCGTGGGCAGGACGAGCATGGCCGGAAAACCTGACAGCCGCCGTCAGCATTTGCCCGGGCTCCTCGCCCGCCACGATGCTGATGCCGTGAAGTCCGACCGCCTGCTGTCGATCCTGCTGCTCCTCCAGACCCGCGGCCGGGTCCCGGCACGCGAACTCGCCGAGCGGCTGGAGGTGTCGGTCCGCACCGTCTACCGCGATGTCGAGGCCCTGTCGGCCGCCGGCGTCCCGGTCTACGCCGAACGCGGCCGGCACGGCGGCATCGAACTGCTCGCCGGTTTCCGCACGGACGTCACGGGTCTGACCGCCGACGAGTCCCGCGCGCTGTTCGTCCTGGCCGCGCAGGGCGCGCATGCCGCCCTCGGCCTGGACACGGCGTTCGGCTCCGCCCTGCGCAAGGTGATGGCCGCGCTGCCGGCTCCGCACCGCCCGGCCGCCGAGACGGCCTCCCGACGCATCCTCGTCGACGCCACCCGCTGGCGCGGTGGGCCGCAACCGACCGTCGACCTGGGAGTGCTGAGGGACGCGGTCTTCGCCGACCGCAGGCTGAGGCTGCGCTACCGGCACAGCGGAGAGCGCCAGGTGCGCACGTACACCGTCGACCCGTACGGCCTCGTCGCCAAGGCGGGCGTCTGGTACCTGGTCGCCGACCGGCGGGCCGAACCCCGGCTCTTCCGGGCGGACCGGGTGCGCTCCGCCCGGCTCCTCGACGATCCCGTACGGCGGCGCCCGGGCGTCGAACTCGCCGACGCCTGGGAGGGCCTGCGACGCCAGGTCGAGGAACGCCCCGGCGGGTTGGACGTCACCGTCCGGGTGCGGCGAGACCGGCTCGACATGTTCCTGCGGCTGACGGCCTTCCTGCCGGCCGAGCTCCTCGACGACGACGGTGAGAGCGAATGGGCGACCGTGCGGCTGACGTACGGATTCCTCCCCGAGACCCGCCAACTGCTCGTGTTCGGCGACCAGGTGGAGGTCCTCTCGCCCCCTCAGGTGCGCGAGGAACTGGCCCGGGCGGCCGGTTCCGTCGCGGAGCTGTACCAGCGCTCGGGCGAAGCCCCGGCGTGAAATGCCTGGTCCGCGAGGTGCCTTGAGGGGCGCTTTGCCCTGCTGACAGGGCAGTCACAGGGCGGTCCCAGGGGACGCCTGAGCGGCGTTGGTCGAGTGTCCGCCTCAGGACTCCCTCATCTTCCCTGGAGTTGTCTCTCATGAAGCGTGTGCGTCTCGTTCCTGCCGTGGCCCTGCTGGCGCTCTCCCCCCTGGCCCTGATGGCCTGCGGTTCCGGCGACTCCTCGACGTCTTCGGGCAGCGGCGGAGGTTCCGGGCAGCGGCAGACCTGCCGGGCGCCGTCGGGGGCGCCGAGCGGTGCGCCGTCGGGTGCTCCCTCAGGGGCTCCGTCCGGCGCGCCGTCGGGTGCTGCGTCCGGCGGTGCCGAGCCGACGGGGACGCCGTCCGGGATGCCTTCGGGGATGCCCAGCGGGGCGCCGGGTGGCGGGCAGTGCGGCACCTGCGGGGGCCCGGGTGGTGGGGGCCAGGCCGCGGGCGGGCAGGGACAGCAGGCCAAGTAGGCGTACGCGAACGGGCCCGGGCACGACCGGGGCGGCGCGCTCGGCGAACGGGCGCGCCGCCCCGGTGCCGTTCCTGCCCTGTGGTCGGTCAGTCCAGCCAGTGATGGCGGCCCAGGCCGATCAGCCGCATCTGCCGGGTCGCCACCTGTGCGGCGTGCCGGGTCCGCTCCTCGCGCTCCTCCTCCGGCCCCTCCAGCGCCTCCAGGAAGAGCGACGCGGTGATCAGCATCTGGTCGACGTAGAGGTGCGCGAGCATCAGCAGGTCGTCCTCGGTCCAGCCCGCGGAGACCGGGTCCTTGGCCAGTTCGGCCTTGACCTCCTGGGCGAACCGGGCCAGCTGCTCCCGTATGGCCTCCCGTACCGGCTGGACTCCGCCATGTCGCTCACGGGCGATGAACCGGACATGTGCGGGGTACCCGTCGACGTGACGGGCGATCAGCTCGATGGCGCGCGTGATGCGCTCCTCGCCGTCGCCCGTCGTGGACACCGTCGTCCGGATCATCGGGTGCAGGCTGCCCAGCGCCTCCTCGACCAGGGCCACGCCCAGATCCGCCGTGGAGCGGAAATGGCGGTAGAAGGCCGTCGGGGCGACACCGACGGCGCGGGTGACCTCGCGCAGCCCCAGGCTGCTCAGACTCTGCTCCTCCAGCAGCCCGAGGGCGGCGTCCAGGAGCGCCTGCCGGGTCTTCTGCTTCTGGGCCTGCCGGATGCCGAGGGTGTGACTCATACCATGCAGTTAACAACTGTTCTCTGGAATTGGAAAGTCGTGGAACACGCTAGACTGGGAAGTCAGTGAACAACTGTAACTACAATCGTTCACCGAAACCCTGGGGGTTGTTTCCCGTGCTGTTCATCGTCGCCGCACTCCTGCTGCTGGGTGCCGTGCTGGGCACCGTGGCCCACGCGCCGCTCACCTTCTCCGTCGCCGCGGGCGCCGTCATCGCCGTCTGGCTCGGCATCTTCGCGCTCCGTGAGCGCCACGGCCGCCGGCGCCACACCCAGGCCCACTGACGCGGCACGCGCTCAACCGGCGACCACCACCGACCCGACACCGGGAGTCGATCACCATGCAGCTCACCGCTCCGGCCACGCGCCGCACCGGTATCCGCGACACCGACGGCATGGCCGTCGCGTCGTTCGTCCTGGGCCTGCTCGGCCTCCTCGTCCTGAACGTCTTTCTCGGCCCGATCGCCATCGTGCTGGCGAGCGTCGCCCTGTGGCGCGGCACCCAGCGCCGCGGCCGCGCGTTCCTGGGCCTGGGCCTCGGCGTCGCCGACCTGGTGGTCCTGGTGGCGTTCATGCAGGCGGACAGCACGATCTCGTGGAGCTTCTGAGCCGTTCGGGCAGTCGCCCGCCGACAGGCCGCGGCCGACCCGGGGGCGACGGGGCGCAGCCGCGCGGGAAAGCGGTTCACGCACTTTCCGGCTTCGGCCAACCTTGATCTGAGGACGGTCGACGGAGAGCCGTAGAATCGGGCTCACCATGGCTTACCTCGACCACGCCGCGACCACCCCGATGCTCCCGGAGGCGGCAGAGGCGCTCACCGCCCACCTGGGTGCCACCGGCAACGCGTCCTCCCTCCACGCATCCGGCCGGCAGGCCCGCCGCACCGTCGAGGAGGCTCGCGAGGCCCTCGCCGAAGCCCTCGGCGCCCGCCCCAGTGAGGTCGTCTTCACCTCGGGCGGCACGGAGGCCGACAACCTCGCCGTCAAGGGCCTTTACTGGTCACGCCGTGGCGCCGACCCGGCCCGCACCCGTGTCCTCGCAAGCCCCGTCGAGCACCACGCCGTCCTCGACGCCGTGCACTGGCTCGGCGAACACGAGGGCGCCACCATCGAGTACCTGCCGGTCGACGCCCACGGCCGCGTCCACCCGGACGCCCTGCGCGAGGCGATCGCCCGCGACCCCGACGACGTGGCCCTCGCCACCGTCATGTGGGCGAACAACGAGATCGGGACGATTCTGCCGGTCCGCGAACTCGCCGACGTGGCCGCCGAGTTCGGTGTCCCGCTGCACTCGGACGCCGTCCAGGCCTTCGGTCAGATCCCCGTGGACTTCGCCGCCTCCGGCCTCGCCGCGATGACGGTGTCGGGCCACAAGATCGGCGGGCCGTACGGCATCGGCGCGCTCATCCTCGGCCGCGAGCACACCCCCGTGCCCGTCCTGCACGGCGGCGGCCAGGAACGCCACGTCCGCTCCGGCACCCTCGACGTGCCCGCCATCGCCTCCTTCGCGGTCGCCGGGCGGCTGGCCGCCGAGCAGCGCGAGTGGTTCGCCCACGAGATCGGCGCCCTGCGCGACGCCCTCGTCACCGCGGTCCGTACGGCGGTGCCGGACGCCATCCTCGGCGGAGACCCGGACCCGGCGGGGCGCCTTCCGGCCAACGCGCACTTCACCTTCCCCGGTTGCGAGGGCGACTCCCTGCTGCTCCTGCTCGACGCCCAGGGCATCGAGTGCTCCACCGGCTCCGCCTGCACCGCCGGCGTCGCCCAGCCCAGCCACGTCCTCCTCGCCACCGGCACCGACCCGGACCTGGCCCGCGGCACCCTCCGCTTCTCCCTCGGCCACACCTCCACGGAGGCCGACATCGAGGCCCTGGCGAAGGCCATCGGGCCGGCCGTTGAGCGGGCGCGGGCGGCGGGACTTACGTAGGACCCGGCGCGAACCCGGGGCGCTCGGCGCTTGGCGTTGACCGGGGGCGCGCGGGACTCGGCGCGTGCCCTTGCCCGGAGAGGGGCCCGTGCGGTCACTCCGACGTGAATGTCGTCACGCAGGTCTTCGCCCTGCTCGCCGCCCTGATCCACATCGGCGTGGGGACGCAGGAGCGCTTCTTCTACCACCGCCCGGCGGTCCGGATCTTCCTCACCACGTCCACGGCGGACGCACCCGGGGTGACCCTGTGGCGGTCAGGGGCCGCCGTCTGCAACACCCTCCTCGGACTCGGGCTCGTCGCCGGGGTCGTGGCCCTGCACACCGGCGACACCACGGCCGCGCGCGCCCTGGTCGGCTACCTGTGCGGGTTCCTGATCGTGCCCGCCGTCCTCTTCGCGCTTTCGTTCCCCCGGCTGTGGCGCGGGGCGCTCGGCCAGGGGCTGGCCCCCGCCGTCGCGCTCGTCGCCGCCCAGTTCTGACCGGTCAGGCCGGCGCCGTACGCGCCTCACGCACCAGCCGCAGGTACCTGTCCCAGTCCCAGTGCGGCCCCGGGTCCGTGTGGTCCGTGCCCGGGACCTCCACGTGGCCGATGATGTGCTCGCGGTCGACGGGTATGCCGTAGCGCGCACAGATCCGGGCCGTGAGGCGGGCCGAGGCCTCGTACATCTCGTCCGTGAAGTCCTGCGGGCGGTCCACGAAGCCCGCGTGCTCGATGCCGACACTGCGCTCGTTGTAGTCGCGGTTGCCCGCGTGGTACGCCACGTCCAGCTCGCGGATCATCTGGGCGATGTGCCCGTCCCTGCGGACGATGTAGTGCGACGCCGCTCCGTGCGACGGGTTCTGGAAGGCCCGCACCGCGCTGTCGAAGCCGCCCTGGGTGACGTGGATGACCACCATGTCTATGCCGTAGTCGTCGGGACGGTCCGCGCGGCGCCAGTTCGCGTCTGACGCGGCCACCCAGCGCGCGCCCCCGTAGTCGACCTCGCCCTCCTTGCGCGGCTTCTCGACGCCGGGCACGCGCCACCACAGACGCGCCAGCTCGTCCCGGGCCAGCAGGGCGGAGCCCGTCGCGGCCACCGTGCCACCGATCAGCAGCGCGCGACGGCCGACCTTCCGGTCGCCGTCCTTCGAAGCCTTCCGCTGTCCCATGTGATCGCCAACGGATACCCGGCGGCCTTGGTTCCCGCGCCCCCGTACCCTGGAAGGGTTATGACTCACACCCCGCAGCGCTCCCGTCCCCTCCGCGTCCTGGCCGCCATGTCCGGCGGAGTCGACTCCGCCGTCGCCGCCGCCCGCGCGGCCGAGGCCGGCCACGACGTGACCGGCGTCCACCTCGCGCTCTCCGCCAACCCCCAATCCTTCCGCACGGGCGCGCGGGGCTGCTGCACCATCGAAGACTCGCGCGACGCCCGCCGCGCGGCGGACGTCATCGGCATCCCGTTCTACGTGTGGGACCTCGCCGACCGCTTCCGTGAGGACGTCGTCGAGGACTTCGTCGCCGAGTACGAGGCCGGCCGCACCCCCAACCCCTGCCTGCGCTGCAACGAGAAGATCAAGTTCGCGGCGCTGCTGGACAAGGCGCTGGCCCTGGGCTTCGACGCGGTCTGCACGGGCCACTACGCGCAGGTCGTCACCCTTCCCGACGGCACCCGCGAGCTGCACCGCGCCTCCGACATGGCCAAGGACCAGTCGTACGTCCTCGGCGTGCTGGACGAGAAGCAGCTCGCCCACGCGATGTTCCCGCTCGGCGACACGGTCACCACCAAGGACGAGATCCGCGCGGAGGCCGAGCGCAGGGGCCTGGCGGTGGCCAAGAAGCCCGACTCGCACGACATCTGCTTCATCGCCGACGGCGACACCCAGGGCTTCCTCGCGGACCGGCTCGGCAGGTCCGAGGGCGACATCGTCGACGAGTCCGGCAACCGGCTCGGCACGCACGAGGGCGCGTACGGCTTCACCATCGGCCAGCGCAAGGGCCTGCGCATCGGCACCCCGGCGCCCGACGGCAAGCCCCGCTACGTCCTCGACATCTCCCCGGTCACCAACACGGTCACGGTCGGCCCGGCCGACGCGCTGGACGTCAGCGCCCTGACCGCGATCAAGCCGCGCTGGTGCGGCGTCGCCCCCACCGGCCCGGGCACCTACACGGCCCAGCTCCGCGCCCACGGCGGCGAGACGGAGGTCACCGCCGAGCTGGTCGACGGCCGGCTGGAGGTGTCGTTCGCGGAGCCGGTCCGCGGCGTCGCCCCCGGCCAGGCGATCGTCCTGTACGACGGCACACGCGTGGTGGGCTCGGCGACGATCGCGTCGACCAGGCGGGCGACGGCGGGCGTGGCCTGACCCCGCGGGCGTCCGGGGCAGGCCGGTTCCACGCGCGCGTGCCCCCGTCCCTCTCGGCCCCGCGTGCTCAGCTCCGCGTGAAGAACTCCACCAGCACCGGCGCCATCACATTCGGCTCCACCATGTGCGTCTGGCCCTGGAGCGTGCGGTACGACCCGTCGGGGACGGAGTCCGCGATCGCCCGGGCCGCCTCGCGGAGCCAGGCCGGGCTCGCGTCGCCCGCGACCGCCAGGACGGGGACGTCGATCGAGGCCAGCCGGGCGCGCGGGACCCGGCCGTCGCGCATGACGGCGTCGTCGTAGGCGAGGCTGGGGGCGATCGCCTCCATGCCGGCCCACATGGGGGACTGGCGGGCGCCCTGGATCACCCCTTCGGCCAGGCCGGTCAGCCGCAGGAACAGCTCGACCGCGTCCCCGCGCCGTCCCTCGCCGAGCGCCTCCGTCAGACGCACGGTGTACTCCGCGCGCTCCCTGGCGCCCTCCTCGGACATCGCGAACGGCGTCTCGTAGACGGCGACGCGCCGCACCGGCAGGCCGCTCGCCGCCGCCTCCAGTGCCAGTGCCCCGCCCGACGAGATGCCGTACAGGAACGCCTCGCCGCCCACCGCCTCGATCACCGCCGCCAGGTCCTCGACCTCGCGCTCCACGGCGTACGGCGGCGTGTCCCCGCTGGCACCGCGGCCCCGGCGGTCGTACACGACGGCCTGGAAACGCTCCGAGAGCGACACGGCGAGCGGCGCCAGGGTGCCGCCCGTCGACATCGCGCCGCTCACCAGGACGACCGCGGGACCCCGGCCGGTGCTCTCGTAGGCGATGCGGGTGCCGTCACGCGAAAGGATGTTCTTGTCCATGTCTGTGCAGACTGCCGCACGGCACGGTGTTCATCGATGAGGCGGGCCGCGCGTCAGCCGATCACATCACTTCCACCTCGTAGAAGCACAGGTGGTCCTTGATCTCCGCCACGTCCGGCTTGGGCTCCGGATACGCCCAGACGAGGTCCGCGGCGTCCGGCAGCGACCAGTAGGACGCGGTGCCCTTGAACGGGCAGTACGTGCGCGTGCCGGACGGTGTCAGCAGGTCCAGGCGTACGTCCTCGGCCGGGATGTAGTAGCGCTCGGGACAGCCCGTCTCGCGCAGGACCAGCGGCCGGTCGCTCTCCGCCAGGACCTGCCCGGCGTAGACCACGCGTACGGGCCGGTCACTCTTCTTGATGGTGATGCGATGCCCGGTGGCCACGATCGCCCTCCTTTGGATAGCCGATGCCTAGGATCAGCGCACGTTGAAGCGGAGTTCTTCCCTCGCCGCAGGAGGCCACCCATGCCAGCCACGGAACCGGCCAGAAACCGCAGCGCCCTGGCCCACCAGGTCCGGTACGCCCTGCGCCACCCCGAGCGCGTGCCCGCGCACGCCCGGCGTGCGGTGCGGGACGCCTGGTTGCGGCTGCGGTACCGCGACGACCACATCGCGTACTACCGCGCCGTGATGGCCTCGGACGCGGCGCGCAGCGCGGAGGCGGCGGTGGGGCACAACCCCTCCCGCGAGGCGTGGCTGCGGATCGGGCGCATGCAGTTCGACTACCTGGTGGGGCACGGTCTCCAGCCGCACCACCGCATGCTGGAGATCGGCTGCGGCAACCTGCGCGCCGGGCGCCTGTTCATCGACTACCTCGACGCCGGGCACTACTACGGCATCGACATCTCGCCGCACATCCTGCTCGCCGCCCAGGACACCCTCGTGGCCGAGAAGCTCCAGCCCAAACTGCCCTACCTGGCGCTCGCCGACGACCTCGCCTTCGCCTTCCTGCCCGACGGGCACTTCGACGTCGTACACGCGCACAGCGTCTTCTCGCACTCGCCGCTGCACGTCATCGAGGAGTGCTTCGCCCACGTCGGCCGGATCCTCGCCCCCGGCGGGTTCTTCGACTTCACGTTCGACCGCACCGAGGGCGCGGAACACCAGGTGCTGCACGAGGACTTCTACTACCGGACGGCGACGCTGACGGAACTCGCCGCCAAGCACGGCCTGGACGCCCGGTTCATGGACGACTGGGAACAACTCCCGCACCGGCAGTCCAAAATGCGGGTCACCACGACGGCGGAGCGGGCCCGTACGGTGGGTCCATGAACATCTGTGTCTTCCTGTCCGCCGCCGACCTCGACGAGCGCTACACCCGTCCCGCGCGGGAGTTCGCCAAGCTGCTGGGCAAGGGCGGCCACACCCTCGTGTGGGGCGGCTCCGACGTCGGCCTCATGAAGGTGGTCGCCGACGGAGTGCAGGAGGCGGGCGGCCGGCTCGTCGGTGTCTCCGTGCAGTTCCTCTCGGCCAAGGCCCGCCCCGGCGTCGACGAGATGGTCGTCGCCCGTGACCTCGCCGAGCGCAAGAAGCTGCTCCTGGAGAAGGCCGACGCCGTGGTGATCATGGTCGGCGGCACCGGCACGCTCGACGAGGCGACCGAGATCCTGGAGCTGAAGAAGCACGG
Source organism: Streptomyces azureus (assembly GCF_001270025.1). NCBI lineage: Bacteria > Bacillati > Actinomycetota > Actinomycetes > Kitasatosporales > Streptomycetaceae > Streptomyces > Streptomyces azureus. The sequence goes on from NZ_DF968392.1 coordinate 73,230, forward strand.
GCACACCGACAAGCCGGTCGTCCTGCTCAACACCGCCGGCTTCTACGACGGCCTGAAGGAGCAGTTCCGCCGCATGGAGGACGAGGGCTTCCTGCCCCGCCCGCTCAGCGACCTGGTGTTCTTCGCTGAGGAGCCGGTGGGGGCGCTGGCGTACCTGGAGGAGAGCCGGGGCATCGAGTGACCCCGGCCGCGGGGGAGTGCCAGGGCGTGGCGTGACGGCCCTCGCGTGATGCGAGCATGGCGGGCATGGCTACTCATGTGATCACCGGAGCCGGCTCCGGCATCGGCGCCGCCGTGGCCCGCCGTCTGCACGCGCGCGGGGACGACCTCGTGCTGCACGCGCGCGACGCGGGCCGCGCGAAGGAGCTGGCGGCCGAGTTCCCCGGGGCGAAGACCCTGGTCGGCGACCTGGCCGACCCCGACAGGCTCTCCTGGGCCTTCTCCCACCAGTCGCTGCCCGACCGCGTGGACTCACTGCTGCACATCGCCGGGGTCGTCGACCTCGGCCCGGTCGGCGAGCTCAGCCCGAAGACCTGGCGCCACCAGCTCAACGTCAACCTCGTCGCCCCGGCCGAGCTGACCCGCCACTTCCTGCCCCAGCTGCGCGCCGCCCGGGGCCACGTGGTCTTCGTCAACTCCGGCGCCGGCCTGAACGCCCACGCCGGCTGGTCCGCGTACGCCGCCTCCAAGCACGGCCTGAAGGCCCTCGCCGACTCCCTGCGTCACGAGGAGCACGGCAACGGCGTCCGCGTCACCTCGGTCTACCCCGGCCGCACGGCCAGCCCCATGCAGGCCAAGGTCCACCAGCAGGAGGGCAAGGAGTACGACGCGTCGAAATGGATCGACCCCGAGTCGGTCGCGACGACGATCCTGATGGCCCTGGACCTGCCGAGGGACGCCGAGGTCAACGACCTCACGGTACGACCGGGGAACTGACCGGCCGGGACGCTGCGTAGGCTGCTCCGGTGAGCGAAAACAGCCAGTTCAGGTTCGGTGCCGCCACGGGCGTCGGCTCCATGCCCGGAGGCGACGCCCGGGAAGCCGCCAGAACCGTCACCGGAACCTTCGAGGACTTCCCCTTCCTGCCCGAACTGCCCGCCCGCGGGCCCGGCGCGGACATGATCGGGCGAACCGCCGGCATGCTCGTCGAGCTGTACGCGCGCGTGGAGCCCAGCGGCTGGCGGCTCGGCGACCGCCCGGGACGGGACACCAAACGGGCCCGCTCCTGGCTCGGTCAGGACCTCGACGCGCTGGAGGAATTCACGCAGGAGTACCAGGGGCCGCTGAAGGTCCAGGCCGTCGGGCCGTGGACCCTCGCCGCCAACCTGGAGCTGCGAGGCGGCGAGGCCGCCCTCTCCGACCCCGGAGCCTGCCGCGACCTCGCCGCCTCCCTCGCCGAGGGGCTGCGTCTGCACCTCGCCGAGGTCCAGCGGCGGGTCCCCGGCGCGCAGCTCGTCCTCCAGCTCGACGAGCCGTCCCTCACCGCCGTCCTGCGCGGCCAGGTGAAGAGCGCCAGCGGCTACCGCACGCACCGGGCCGTCGACCGGCAGATCGTCGAGGGCGCGCTCCGCGACGTCGCCGCGGTGCACGCCGGCGGCCCGGTCGTCGTCCACTCCTGCGCACCGGACGTCCCGTTCGCCCTGCTGCGCCGGGCGGGCGCGGCGGCCGTCTCCTTCGACTTCTCCCTGCTCACCGAGCGTGACGACGAGGTGATCGGCGAGGCGGTGGAGGGCGGGACCCGGCTCTTCGCCGGTGTCGTCCCATCCGCGGAGGGCCCATTGTCAGACCCTGCCGGTAGCGTCATGGGTGTCAGGACGCTGTGGCGCAGGCTGGGGCTGTCACCGGGGCTTCTCGCGGAGGCGGTCACGGTCACCCCGGCGTGCGGACTCGCGGGGGTCTCCCCGGGGTACGCGCGCACGGCTCTCGCCCACTGCGTCCAGGCGGCGAGATCCCTCGCGGACAACCCAGAGTAACGGGAGGACGACACGGTGGCCGGCGACAAGCAAGCGGAGACGACGACGGTGCCCGCCGAGGCACGGGAGAAGCACGCGCGCCTCGCGGAGCAGATCGAGGAGCACCGCTTCCGCTACTACGTGAAGGACGCTCCCGTCGTCAGCGACGCGGAGTTCGACCAGCTGCTGCGTTCCCTGGAGGCGCTGGAGGAGGAGTTCCCGGAGCTGCGCACCCCGGACTCGCCGACCCAGAAGGTCGCCGGTTCGTACGAGACGGAGTTCACGGCGGTCGAGCACCGCCAGCGCATGCTCTCCCTCGACAACACCTTCAACGACGAGGAGATGGCCGCCTGGTCTGAGCGCATCGCGAGGGAACTGGGCGAGCAGGACTACCACTTCCTGTGCGAGCTGAAGGTCGACGGCCTCGCCGTGAACCTCACCTACGAGCACGGCCGTCTGACCCGCGCGGCGACCCGCGGCGACGGCCGCACCGGCGAGGACATCACTCCGAACGTCCGCACGATCGCGGAGATCCCGGAGCGCCTCAAGGGCGACTCCGTCCCCGACCTCGTGGAGATCCGCGGCGAGGTCTACTTCCCGATGGAGAAGTTCCAGGAGCTCAACGCCCGTCTGGTCGAGGCCGGTGACAAGCCCTTCGCCAACCCGCGCAACGCGGCGGCCGGTTCACTGCGCCAGAAGGACCCGCGCGTCACGGCCACCCGCCCGCTGCACATGGTGGTCCACGGCATCGGCGCCCTGGAGGGGTTCACCGGCCTGACCCGCCTCTCCCAGGCCTACGACCTGCTCAAGACCTGGGGCCTGCCCACCTCCCGGCACAACAAGGTGGTCGACGGCCTCGACGGCGTACGGGAGTTCATCGCGTACTTCGGCGAGAACCGCCACTCCGTGGAGCACGAGATCGACGGAGTGGTCGTCAAGCTCGACGAGATCCCGCTCCAGGGCCGCCTCGGCTCCACCTCGCGCGCCCCGCGCTGGGCGATCGCGTACAAGTACGCGCCGGAGGAGGTCAACACCAAGCTCGTCAACATCCGCGTGGGCGTGGGCCGCACGGGCCGGGTCACGCCGTACGCCCAAGTCGAGCCGGTCACGGTCGCGGGCTCCGAGGTCGAGTTCGCCACGCTGCACAACCAGGACGTGGTCAAGGCCAAGGGCGTCCTCATCGGCGACACGGTCGTGCTGCGCAAGGCCGGTGACGTCATCCCCGAGATCCTCAGCCCGGTCGTCGACAAGCGCGACGGCACCGAGCGCGAGTTCGTCATGCCGAGCGAGTGCCCCGAGTGCGGTACGGCGCTGAGGCCGATGAAGGAGGGCGACGTCGACCTGCGCTGCCCCAACGCCCGTACGTGTCCGGCCCAGTTGCGCGAGCGCCTGTTCTACCTCGCGGGCCGCAAGGCGCTGGACATCGAGCACTTCGGCTACGTCGCCGCCGCCGCCCTCACCAAGCCGCTGGAGCCCGAAGACCCGCCGCTGGCGGACGAGGGCGACCTGTTCGACCTCACCGTCGACCAGCTGCTGCCCATCAAGGCGTATGTCCTCGACCCGGACAGCGGTCTGCCCAAGCGCGACCCGAAGACCGGCGAGGAGAAGGTCGCCACGATCTTCGCCAACCAGGAGGGCAAGCCCCGCAAGAACGCGCTCGCCATGCTGGAGAACATCGCGGCGGCCAAGCAGCGCCCGCTCGCCCGGATCATCACCAGCCTGTCGATCCGTCACGTCGGACCGGTCGCGGCCGAGGCACTGGCCCGCGAGTTCCGCTCGATCGAGCGCATCGACCAGGCCACGGAGGAGGAGCTGGCGGGCACCGAGGGCGTCGGCCCCACCATCGCCGCCTCCCTCAAACAGTGGTTCGCCGAGGACTGGCACCGCGAGATCATCCGAAAGTGGAAAGCCGCCGGCGTCCGCATGGAGGAGGAGAGCACCGGCGAGGACGAGGGACCGCGCCCGCTCGAAGGGCTCACCGTCGTCGTCACGGGAACCCTCGAACACTTCACGCGGGACGGCGCCAAGGAGGCGTTGCAGAGCCGCGGAGCGAAGGTGACCGGCTCGGTTTCGAAGAAGACGTCGTTCGTCATTGTGGGTGACAGCCCTGGATCGAAATACGACAAGGCGATGCAGCTGAAGGTCCCGGTCCTGAACGAGGAGGGTTTCGGGGTCCTGTTGGAACAGGGACCGGACGCGGCGGCGGAAGTCGCCCTTTCGGCTGAGGAGTAGCGGTTGAAGGCCACCCGTTCGGCGCATACCAGATGCATACGGGTGGCCGGGGCGCATTCGGGCAACCGTCGGCGACCGCTGCCCGTGGAAGCCTTCTGCGGCCTACTGTTGAGATGTGCGCCTGCCGTGCCCAGCTGCGGTCGGGGCATCTTTGTGCTCGCGGAGCACGGGGAAGGGTTTTCCAACGCGGGCCGCCCAAGGGTTGTCGGGCACCGGGCCGCGGGGCGTGGGCACCGCCGGCTGTGAGAGGGACGGGAATGGAACCGACCGAGAGCGCCGTGCCGGGCTCACGGCTGCGCCTGAGCCGTATGGCGGTCGTATGGCGTGCAGTCCGTGGGACGGGTCGGCCGGCGGGGCGTCCGGGCGCGGAAGTGCGCGCCGTCGGACAGTACACCGCGGACGGGCGCACCTCCGGGGGGCGCGCCGCGGCGGACGGCCGCGGCGCCGCACAGCCGGTCACCGAGCACACGTCCGGCCTGACCGGCGAGGACGCGGACCCGGAACGGCACCTGTCCTGGCCCGCGCTGCCCGCGGCGGTCGTCGCGGCGGCCGGGTTCGTCCTGGGCGCCGGCTTCTACCGCGCCTTCACCGGCGGCCACGCGCTCTTCCCGTCCGGCACGGCCGGCTGGTCGCTGGCCGTGCTGACCGGCATCATCGTCGGCCACCTCGTCATGCTGGGCCGCTCCCGCTGGTGGGGCGGCACCGGCTCGGGCGCCGCCCTCACGCTCGCCGTGCTGCTGCTGTACGGCTGGGTACCGGCCGGCATGGTCAGCCTCACGGTCGTCGTGCTGGTCGGCGTAGCCCGCCGCAACCGCTGGCGCCAGGGCATCCTGCACGGGGCGGTCGACCTCCTCGGCATCGGCGCCGGCGCCCTGGTGCTGGGCGTCTTCGGATCAGTACCGTCCGTGGAGTCCCCCTCGGACCCGGACAGCTGGACGCTCTACACCGCGCCCGAGGTGGTCATGGTCGCCGTCTCCTACCTGGCGGTCACCCGCGTCCTGCTCTGGTATCTGCACGCCCCGCGCCCCGGTCTGCCCACCGTCGCCCGCACCGCCCTGGTCAGACAGGGCCTGGTCGCGGTCGCGCTGCTGGGGATCGCGCCGCTGGTCTGTGTCGTGGCCGTGGCCAATCCGATCCTGCTGCCGCTGTTCTCCATCCCCCTCATCGCCCTGGACTCCACGCTCTGGATAGCCCGGGCCCGGGCCGAGGAGCAGCTGCGCGACCCGCTGACCGGGCTGCCCAACCGCCAGTGGCTGCTGGAGCGCATCTGGACCGCGCTGGACGACGCCGAGCGGATCGACGCGCGCGCCGCCCTGATGCTGATCGACCTCGACCGTTTCCGGTCGGTCAACGACACGCTCGGTCATCTGGCCGGTGACCGGCTGCTCCTCCAGATCGCCGACCGGCTGCGGGTGGCGCTGCCGCGCGGGGCGGAGGCCGCCCGGCTCGGCGGGGACGAGTTCGCCGTCTTACTACCGGTCGCCGACTCCACGACGTCCGCGACCCGGGTCGCCCGCAACCTGGTCGCCGCGCTCAGCTCCCCGCTCGACCTCGACGGCCTCACCCTCGTCCTGGAGGCCAGCGCCGGGGTCGCCGTCTTCCCCGACCACGCCCTGGACGCCGAAGGGCTGCTGCGGCGGGCGGACGTGGCGATGTACCAGGCGAAGCGGGACCGTACGGGCGTGGAGGTCTACGAGTCCAAGCGCGACTCGAACACCCCGGACCGGCTCGGTCTGCTGGGAGACCTCCGCAGGGCGCTCGACGCCCACGAGGTCGAGCTGCACTACCAGCCCAAGGTCCGCTTCGACGGACAGGTCGCGGGTCTGGAGGCCCTGGTCCGCTGGGTGCACCCCGAGCGGGGCAAGGTGCCGCCGGACGAGTTCATAGCGATCGCCGAGTCCTCGGGCCTGATGCCCCATCTCACCGAGTACGTCCTGGAGACCGCGCTCGCCCAGGTCGCGCGGTGGCGGGCCCAGGGACTGTTCGTCCCGGTCGCGGTCAACGTCTCCCCGCGTGACGTGCACACCCCCGGCTTCGCCGGCTCGGTCGCCGCGCGGCTGGCCCGGCACGGCGTCCCGGCGGGAGCGCTCCAACTGGAGATAACGGAACACGTCCTCCTGGAGGACCCGCAGCGCGCCGCCGACACCCTCAACGCGCTGACCGGGCACGGCGTGAAGATGTCCCTGGACGACTTCGGCACGGGCTACTCGTCGCTGGTCCACCTGCGCAAACTCCCGGTCAGCGAACTGAAGATCGACCGCTCCTTCGTCGCCCGGCTCGCCGTCGACAACGAGGACGCGGAGATCGTGCGCTGCACGGTCGACCTCGCGCACTCCCTCGGTCTGCTCGTCGTCGCCGAAGGCGTCGAGGACGACGAGACCTGGGAGCGCCTGCGCGACCTCGGCTGCGACGCCGTCCAGGGCTGGCTGGTCGCCGCCGCGATGCCCCCCGAGGAGACCACGGCCTGGCTCCGCGCCAGGGGCTCCCGCGGCTGGCAACGCCCCCGGGCCGCCCTCCCGGCGGCGACGGCGGACGACTCGGGCCGCATCGCCTAGACGACTCGGGCCGCATCGCCTAGTGCCCCGGCAGGCAACGTTTGCCCGTCAGGGAGCGGCGTCCGGTGCGTGCTCTGGGGGTACCCCCTGCTCGAAGAGCTTGGGGGAGTGCCGGCCGGAAGCCCTCGTGCTGGATGCACTCGGGCTTTCGGCCGGTGCGGCGAGAGGGCGTGCCGGGCGTCGCGACGGGGCGAACGTTGCCTGCTGGGGCACTAGGTCCCGGACCGGACCGTTCCCGCCCTCGGCGCCGTCCAGTCGGCGCCGCCGGCCGGAGCCGTGGCGGCGCTGGACGGCACCCCTCGCCCCGACACCGCCCAGCCGCCTCCGCCTGCGCGCTGGCCGGCTACGAGCGGCACACGATCACCTGCTCCGCACGGTTTCGGTCTCCGTTCCTGAAGCACTCCGGCAGGGCCGGGCCACCGGAGCCGGCGAAACCGTTTCACGGTCACAGCTGCCCGCCCCATAGGATTAGAACCTGGCGCCACATTCCCGCCTGCCGTGCGACGCCTGGCACGCACGCTCGCCGCGTTGCCGAATCGTCCACGTGGCTGTGCCACGAGGACGCTCCGGCGCCTTGCGATCGCACGCGCCGGACGCCGCACGGCCCGCCCCCCGGGCGGACGGCGGGAATGTGACGCCAGGTCCTAGGCCCCAAACCACTCACACTCACCCCAGAGGATCGCTGCATGCCTGGCATCACGCGCGAGGAGGTCGCCCACCTCGCCCGGCTGGCGCGTCTGGAGCTGAAGCCCGAAGAGCTCGACCACTTCGCGGGACAGCTGGACGACATCATCGGCGCGGTGGCCCGCGTCAGCGAGGTCGCCGACCAAGACGTACCGCCGACCTCGCACCCGCTCCCGCTGACGAACGTCATGCGCCCGGACGAGGTCCGTCCCTCGCTCACTCCCGAGCAGGCGCTCTCCGGAGCCCCGGCCCAGGAGCAGCAGCGTTTCAAGGTGCCGCAGATCCTGGGGGAGGAGTAACCCGCCATGACGGACAGCCCCATCATCAAGCTCACGGCCGCCGAGACCGCCGCGAAGATCGCCTCCGGCGAGCTCACGGCCGTCGAGGTCACCGAGGCCCACCTCGCCCGGATCGAGGCCGTCGACGAGAAGGTGCATGCCTTCCTGCACGTCGACCGCGAGGGCGCGCTCGCCCAGGCCCGTGCCGTCGACGAGAAGCGGGCCAAGGGGGAGAAGCTCGGTCCGCTGGCCGGCGTTCCCCTGGCGCTCAAGGACATCTTCACCACCGAGGGGGTCCCGACCACCGTCGGTTCGAAGATCCTCGAAGGCTGGATCCCGCCGTACGACGCGACCGTCACCAAGCGGCTCAAGGCCGCCGACGTGGTGATCCTCGGCAAGACCAACATGGACGAGTTCGCCATGGGGTCCTCCACCGAGAACAGCGCCTACGGGCCGACGGGCAACCCCTGGGACCTGACCAAGATCCCCGGCGGCTCCGGCGGCGGTTCGTCCGCCGCGCTCGCCTCCTTCCAGGCCCCGCTCGCCATCGGCACCGACACGGGGGGCTCCATCCGCCAGCCCGCCGCCGTCACCGGCACGGTCGGCGTGAAGCCGACGTACGGCGGGGTGTCGCGGTACGGCATGGTCGCCTTCTCCTCCTCCCTGGACCAGGGCGGCCCCTGCGCCCGCACGGTCCTGGACGCGGCCCTGCTGCACGAGGTGATCGCCGGCCACGACCCGATGGATTCCACCTCGATCGACGCCCCGGTCCCGCCGGTCGTCGAGGCCGCCCGCAACGGCAGCGTCGAGGGCATGCGCGTCGGTGTCGTCAAGCAGTTCCGCGGCGAGGGCTACCAGGCCGGTGTCATCCAGCGGTTCGACGAGTCCGTCACCCTGCTGAAGGAACTGGGCGCCGAGATCGTCGAGCTGGACTGCCCGTCCTTCGACCTGGCGCTGTCGGCGTACTACCTGATCGCGCCCTCGGAGTGCTCCTCCAACCTCGCCCGCTTCGACGGCCTGCGCTACGGCCTGCGCGCCGGCGACGACGGCACGCACTCCGCCGAGGAGGTCACCTCCCTGACCCGCGAGGCCGGCTTCGGCCCCGAGGTCAAGCGCCGCATCATGCTCGGCACGTACGCGCTGAGCTCTGGCTACTACGACGCGTACTACGGCAGCGCCCAGAAGGTCCGCACGCTCATCAAGCAGGACTTCGACAAGGCGTTCGAGCAGGTCGACGTGATCGTCTCCCCGACGACCCCGACCACCGCCTTCCCGATCGGCGAGCGCGCCGACGACCCGATGGCGATGTACCTCGCCGACCTGTGCACCATCCCGACCAACCTGGCGGGCAACGCGGCCATGTCGCTGCCGTGCGGCCTCGCCCCGGAGGACAACCTCCCGGTCGGACTGCAGATCATCGCCCCGGTCATGAAGGACGACCGCCTCTACAAGGTCGGCGCCGCCGTCGAGGCCGCCTTCGTGGAAAAGTGGGGCCACCCGCTGATCGAGGAGGCTCCGTCGCTGTGAGCGCACTGTCCAAGGCCAAGGGCTTCAAGAAGTCCAAGTCCGGTCTGTACATCTCGATGGCCACGTCGGCGTTCGGCGCCGTCGGGGTCTACAAGCAGATCAAGAAGGCCCGCGGAGACAACGACACGCTGCGGCTGCTCGACGCCGTCGTGACCGGAGCGGCGGTCGTCACCAACCTGGCCATTCTCTACCGCGAGCTGAAGCAGCTGGGCGACGACGACGTCCTGTTGGGCTGAGAGGGAAGTTTCACCGTGACCATCACGACCGACCTGGTGTCGTACGAGGACGCACTCGCGTCGTACGACCCCGTCATGGGCCTCGAGGTCCATGTCGAACTCGGCACCAAGACCAAGATGTTCTGCGGCTGTTCGACCGCCCTCGGGCAGGACGCCAACGCGCAGACCTGCCCCGTCTGCCTCGGCCTGCCCGGCGCGCTCCCGGTCGTCAACGCGACCGGCGTCGAGTCCGCGATCAAGATCGGCCTCGCGCTGAACTGCGAGATCGCCGAATGGTGCCGCTTCGCCCGGAAGAACTACTTCTATCCGGACATGCCGAAGAACTTCCAGACCTCCCAGTACGACGAGCCGATCGCCTTCAACGGCTACCTCGACGTACAGCTGGAGGACGGCGAGACCTTCCGCGTGGAGATCGAGCGCGCCCACATGGAGGAGGACACCGGCAAGTCCACGCACGTGGGCGGTGCGACGGGCCGTATCCATGGCGCCTCGCACTCGCTCCTGGACTACAACCGCGCCGGCATCCCGCTCATCGAGATCGTCACCAAGCCGATCGTCGGCGCGGGCGAGCGTGCCCCCGAGGTGGCGAAGGCGTACGTCCGTGAGCTGCGCGAGGTCATCAGGGCGCTCGGCGTCTCCGAGGCCCGCATGGAGATGGGCCAGATGCGCTGCGACGTGAACCTGTCGCTGCGCCCGAACGGCACCGAGAAGTTCGGCACGCGGTCCGAGACGAAGAACGTCAACTCGCTGCGGTCCGTGGAGCGCGCGGCCCGCTTCGAGATCCAGCGGCACGCGGCCGTGCTGAGCAGCGGCGGGACGATCGTCCAGGAGACCCGGCACTTCCACGAGGACACGGGGTCGACGACCTCGGGCCGCGTGAAGGAGGAGGCCGAGGACTACCGGTACTTCCCGGAGCCCGACCTCGTCCCGGTGGCCCCGTCCCGAGAGTGGGTCGAGAAGCTGCGGGCCGCGCTGCCCGAGCTGCCGCTGGTCCGCCGCAACCGGCTCCGCGAGGAGTGGGGCGTCTCGGCCACCGACATGCAGGCGATCCTCAACGCCGGTGCCCTGGAGCCCATCGTCGCCACCATCGAGGCCGGGGCCGACGCCGCCTCCGCCCGCAAGTGGTGGATGGGCGAGCTGGCCCGCAGCGCCAACGAGTCGGGCAAGGCGCTCGACGAGCTGGCGATCACGCCGCAGCAGGTGGCCCGGGTCACGGAGCTGGTCGCGAAGGGTGACCTGAACGACAAGCTGGCCCGTCAGGTCATCGAAGGCGTCCTCGCGGGCGAAGGCACCCCGGACGAGGTCGTCGACAAGCGAGGTCTGAAGGTCGTCTCCGACGAGGGCGCGCTCACCGCCGCCGTCGACGAGGCCATCGCCGGCAACCCGGCCATCGCGGACAAGATCCGCGGCGGCAAGGTGGCCGCGGCCGGCGCGTTGGTCGGCGCGGTCATGAAGGCGACCCGTGGTCAGGCCGACGCGGCCCGCGTGAAGGAGCTGATCCTTCAGAAGCTGGGCGTCAGCGAGGGCTGACCTCCGCGAACCCCACAGGGGGGATGCGCCGAACCGGTGCATCCCCCCTGTGCGCTTGTCCTGCGTGGGACTGCGCTTGTACCTACAGGCGACGGCCGACGACCCGGACGAAGCCCAGCGTGCGGCCCTGGTCGAGGCGCAGCATCTCGGCGCACTGTCCGGCCATCCGGATGTGCCACTCGTCCGTGTGCTCCTCGGCCACGACCTCGCACCACCGCAGCCAGTCGCGCCAGCCGTCCTCCAGCCAGTCGGCCGTCTCGACCTCCACGGCCCCGCTGCGGGTCCACTGGCGCCGCCACCAGGCGGCCGTGTGGAAGCACCAGAAATCCGGCTCCCAATACGGCTTGAGGTGCTCCGGCGGCTCGACGCCGTCGATCTCCTCGCGCAGCGCCGGTACCACGACCCCGATCCGCCCGCCCGGCTTCAGCAGCCGGGTCAGTGTGGGCAGATACAGGTCGTTGGTGCCGAAATACTGGTACGCGTCGACGGAGGCGATCGCCTCGAAGCCGCCCTCGCCGAACGGCAGGTCGTGGGCCTCGGCGAACACGGGCAGGACACGGTCCGCGACGCCGGCCTCGGCGATACGGGCCGCGTTCTCGTCGGGCTTGACCCACAGGTCGGCGGCGGTGACCTGGATGTCGTACTCCTTGGCGAGGAAGATCGACGTCATGGCGCGACCGCAGCCCAGGTCGAGCACGCGGGAGCCGGGGCTCAGGGTGTCGAGCCCCAGAGCCGGGGACAGCCACTCCAGCAGCCACAGCGCGTGCGGGCCCATCTGGTTCTCGATGGTCCAGCGGGCGTCGTAGCGGTTGCTGCGCGGGTAGCGGGGGTGGCTGACGCGGTCAGTGAGGGGGTCGCTCGAGGTCCGGGAAGTGATGTCCGACATCGGGGAACGGGCTCCTTGAGTCCTTGAGGAAGAAAGGGGATGCGTCGGAGCTCGGTCGGACCGTCAAACAATGCACCTGCTTCGGCCGGGTGGCGGGGCGCCGCGGGCGTACCTCGGACCAGCGGACGCTAACAGCCGCCCCGTCGGCCCCGCACTCGGTTTTCCCATCCGACGCGCTACCGTCTCGGCCATGAGTGGACGCGCTGATTCCGACACCGATCCTGAGATAACGGACCCGGGGGCAGCCGCCGCGCAGGACACCGAGCCGGATGCCGTGCCGGACGACGAGCAGACTGACGCCGGCGAGCCGGACGACGTCGACGAGCCCGACGATGCCGACGATGCGGCGGAAGGCGCGCGGCGGGCCCGCTGGACGGCCGCCGGCACCGGCGCCGTCCTGGCTCTCGCGGGTCTGGCCGCGGCACTGCTCCGCCTCACCCGCTCCGCACCCGCACTCGTCCCGGCGGCGTACGCCGGCGGAGCGGCCGTCTGCGCGGGCGCCGCCGTGCTGGGCTCCCGGGGACGCACTAGGCGAGCGCTGTGGCTGCTGATCGCGGGACTGATGGTGATGGCGCTGGGGGACCAGTTCGACTGAGGGCGACAGAGTTCATCTGATTGTCCTGTGAGCTGTCTCCCACCGTTGTGAATAAGCCCACGAATACGACAATTGATCTCGTGTGCCTGCAAGAGTGGCTTTGCATTGCTCATGCGTTCTTTGCGGGCTGTTCAGTTCATGGACGACTGCTCCCGGTCAAAGATCCAAAAAAGTCACCCTGGGAGCACGTTTCGTGGCAGCCCTCGCACGCTGGTGTGTCCGACGCCGTCTGGTCACCGTTCTGCTCTGGCTCCTCGCCTTCGCGGGGGTGGCCGCGGGTGCCGCGGTCGCCGGCTCCGCGTACTCGAACGACTACCAGGTCCCCGGCACCGAATCGGGCCGCGCCACCCAGCTGCTGCATGAGGGCTTCCCGCAGCTCGGTGGCGACAGCGACACCGTCGTCTGGCACACCGCGTCCGGCGGCGTCCGCGCCGCCGACGTCGAGCAGACGATGACCCGCGCCCTGGAACGCGTCGAGAACCTGCCCGGCGTGGCCTCCGTGACCAGCCCCTACGGCGGGCCGGGCGCGGGACGCGTCAGCGCGGACGGCCGTACGGCGTACGCCACCGTCACCTTCGACGACCAGGCGCAGGACATCAGCCGGTCCGAGGCGCAAGCCGTCGTCGACACCGCGAAGAGCGCGGAGACCGACGGGCTCCAGGTGGAGCTGGGCGGCAGAGCCGTCGGGCTCACCGAGTCCTCCGGCGGGCATGTCGCCGAGGTCGTCGGCGTGGTCGTCGCCGCGGTCGTGCTGTTCCTCGCCTTCGGCTCGCTCGCCGCCTCACTGCTGCCCATCGCCACCGCCCTGGTCGGCGTCGGCACCGCCTACGCCGGGATCGTGCTGCTCGGGCACGTCATGACCGTCGCCGACTTCGCCCCCATGCTCGGCATGCTGATCGGGCTCGGCGTCGGCATCGACTACGCGCTGTTCATCGTGACGAGACACCGGCGCGGGCTGAAACGCGGGCTGTCCGTCACCGAAGCGGCCACCAACGCCGTCGCGACCACGGGACGGGCGGTCGTCTTCGCAGGTGCCACCGTTTGCATAGCCCTGCTGGGCATGCTGATCCTGCGGCTGAGCTTCCTCAACGGCGTCGCCATCGCCGCCGGCCTGACCGTGATCCTCACCGTCGCGGCCTCCGTGACACTGCTGCCCGCCCTGCTGTCCCTCATCGGCATGCGGGCGCTCAGCCGCCGCGAGCGCCGCCGCCTGGCGGAGCACGGGCCCGAACCCGAGCTGCCCACGGGCTTCGCCGCCCGCTGGTCGGCGTTCGTGGAGCGTCACCCCAAGGTGCTCGGGGCGGTCGCGCTGGTGGTCATGGCCGTCCTCGCGCTGCCCACGTTCTCCCTGCACCTGGGCACCTCCGACCAGGGCAACGACCCGAAGACGTCCACCACCCGCCAGGCCTACGACCTCCTCGCCGACGGCTTCGGCCCCGGCGTGAACGGCCCGCTCACCCTCGTCACGAAGGTCGACGGAGCCGACGACAAGCTCGCCCTGGACAACCTCGACGGCACGCTCCGGGCCACCGAGGGCGTCGCCGCGGTGACGCCGGTGACGTTCGACTCCGGCGGCCACACCGCGTACCTCACCGTCATACCGGAGTCCTCGCCGCAGTCGAAGCGGACCAGCGACCTCGTCGACCGGCTGCGCGAGGAGGTGCTGCCCCGCGCCGAGTCGGGCACCTCGCTCGACACGCAGGTCGGCGGCATGACGGCCGGCTACGACGACTTCGCCGACGTCATCGTCTCCAAGCTGCCCGTCTTCATCGGGGTCGTGATCGGCCTGGGCTGTCTGCTGCTCCTGCTCGCCTTCCGGTCGATCGGCATCCCGCTGAAGGCCGCCGCGATGAACGTCGCCGCCGTGGCCTCCGCCTTCGGGGTGGTCGTCGCGATGTTCCAGTGGGGCTGGGGCAGCGAACTGCTGGGCCTCGGCAGCGCGGGGCCCATCGAGCCCTTCCTGCCCGTGATCATGGTGTCGGTGCTCTTCGGCCTGTCCATGGACTACCAGGTGTTCCTGGTGAGCCGGATGTACGAGGAGTGGCTGGAGACCGGCGACAACCGGCGGGCCGTCCGGGTCGGGCTCGCCGAGACCAGCCGGGTGATCAACTCGGCGGCGGTCATCATGATCTCCGTCTTCCTCGCCTTCGTCCTCAGCGGTGACCGCGTGATCGCCATGTTCGGCATCGCCCTGGCCGCCGCCGTCGCCCTGGACGCCTTCGTCCTGCGGACGCTCCTCGTCCCCGCCCTGATGCACCTGCTCGGCGGCGCCAACTGGTGGCTGCCCCGCTGGCTCGACAAGGGCCTGCCGCGGATCAGCATCGAACCGCCCGAGGCCCGGGCCGCCCATGAGAGGCTGGCCGCCGCGACGGACGCCGAGGTGGCGGACGTCCTGGCGGAGGAGGAGCGGCAGCGGGATGTACGCGATATCCCTGGGTGACGACGGCGCGGAACTGCGGCCCCTGGAGCCCTGGCACGCGGAGGAGTTCTTCGCGCACCTGGAGCGGGGCAGGGAGTTCATCGGGCGGTTCATCAACTTCGGGTCGCAGGAGACGGACGTGGAGTCCGCGCGGGCCATGCTCCAGCGGTACGCCGAGATGCGCGCCGCCGACACCCGCTCGCTGCACGGACTCTGGCTGAACGGCAAGCTCGTGGGCGGCGTGCTGTTCCTGAACTTCGACGCCGCGAGCGGCAACTGCGAGGTCGGCTGCTGGCTGGAGCCGGCCGGGACCGGGCGTGGTCTGGTCACCCGGGCGATGCGCGTCCTCATCGACTGGGCGGTCGAGGAGCGCGGCATTCACCGGATCGAGTGGGTCGCTGCCTCGGGCAATCAGCCGAGTCTGAACGTGGCCCGGCGCCTGGGCATGACCCGCGACGGTGTGCGGCGCGAGGCCCACCCCTATGGTGGCGTACGGCACGATCTCGAAGTCTGGTCGGTGCTGGCACCCGAGTGGCGCGCCGCACGCGCGCGTGCCGCTCAGGACGATCATTAAGAGACTTCTCAGACAGCGACCCTACGGTGCGAGACATGGCAACGAACGCAGTGGACGAGACCGAGGCCACCGAGGCCACGACCGACGAGAAGGCGGTGGACACCACCAAGTCCGACGAGGTGACCAAGACCGAGGTCCCGGCCGAGGCCGCCGAGACCAAGGAGGAGGGACCCTTCGGCGTCGGCCAGGGCGCTGCCGCCGTGGTCTCCGCAGCGCTGGGCGTCGTCTCGCTCACCGGCAGCTGGCTCGGCACGGTGGCTGCCGCACGCCAGAACCTCATCGGTCAGCTGGAGACGGCGCAGAACGCGGACGTGGCCAAGCAGATCCAGGCGGTCTACGGCGACGCCTGGCAGACCACGGCCCTGTGGGGCGGCTTCTTCGCGCTGGTCGCACTGGTCGTCGGCGTTGCGACGCTCGCCCGGCCGGCGTTCGGCACGCCCGGCAGGATCCAGGCCCCCTGGATCAAGTCGGTCGCCTGGGCGGGTGTCGCGCTCGGCGTGATCGGCCTGTTCCTGGCCGTCCTCAAGTACACCGGCATCCTGCTCGGACTGCCGTCAGCGAGCTGAGTCACCGCAGGTCCTGAGGGGTCTTAGGGCATCCGTGAGCACCTTACGGAGGCCCTGAGGCCCCTCAGCCTCGTCTAAGGCCCTGCCCGCCCCCGAAGATGCGGAACTCTCCCGATGTGGCGGCCCCGCCTGGGAGACGAAGGTGGAGGCATCGCAGAAAGCGAAGCCCTCACACCCGACTCTCACCAAGGACACGTCATGTACGAGTACGAGTTCCAGCAGTTGCGCGCCGCCGACCTCATCCGCCGCGCCGGCCACGAGCGTCAGGTCCGCGAGGTCGCCCGGGCCCGCCGCGCCGCCCGTCGCGGAGCCGCCGAAAGCTCCGCCGAGCACGAGAGCCATAGCCACCGCCTGCGCAGGCCCCGGTCCGCCCGGGCCGCGTGAACAGCGGGGCGGGACCGGCCGGCAGCGTGACCGTCCGTACGGATGCGGCTGTCGATGTGGCGGCCGTCCGTACGGATGCGGCTGTCGATGTGGCGGCCGTCCGTACGGATGCGGCCGCCGGTCCCATGGCCCGCAGCGGCAAAACCGGTGCCGTGCCGCCGGACCCGCATGCGATGCTCGGGTCCGTGGAGACCAGGTCCGTCAGTCCCGTGTTCGTCGGCCGGGCCGCCGAGTTGACCATGCTCGACGAGGTGCTCGCCGGTGCCGCCGCGGGCGCCCCGCAGGCGTTGCTCATCGGCGGCGAGGCCGGAGTAGGCAAGACCCGCCTCGTCGAGGAGTTCGCCGCTGCGGCCCGCAGGCGGGGCGCGGTCGTCGCGCTCGGCGGCTGCGTCGAGATCGGCGCCGACGGGCTGCCGTTCGCGCCGTTCTCCACCGCCCTGCGCGCCCTCCGCCGCGAGCTGCCCGGACAACTCGCCGCCGCGGCCGCCGGGCAGGAGGAGGAACTGGCCCGGCTGCTCCCCGAGATCGGCACGGCCGCCGCGCGCGGGGCGGCCCGGCACGACGAGGACGGCATGGCCCGCCTCTTCGAACTCACCGCACGCCTGCTGGAGCGCGTCACCGCCGAGCACACCGTCGTCCTCGCCCTGGAGGACCTGCACTGGTCCGACGCCTCCACCCGGCACCTGCTCACCTACCTCTTCCGCACCCTGCGCACCGGCCGCCTCGTCGTCCTCGCCACCTACCGTTCCGACGACATCCACCGCCGCCACCCGCTCAGGCCCCTGCTCGCCGAACTCGACCGGCTCCGCACCATCCGCCGCGTCGACCTCGCCCGCTTCAACCGCGAGGAGGTGTGCCGCCAGGTCGCCGGCATCCTCGCCCAGGAACCCGACCCGGACCAGATCGACGCGATCTTCGAACGCTCCGACGGCAACGCCTTCTTCGTCGAGGAACTCGCCGTCGCCGCCCAGGAGGGCTGCCGCACGGGCCTGACCGACTCCCTGCGCGACCTGCTGCTCGTCCGGGTGGAAGGGCTGCCGGAGACCGCCCAGCAGGTAGCCCGGGTCGTGGCCGAGGGCGGCTCCACCGTCGAGTACCGGCTGCTGGCCGCCGTCGCCCGGCTCGCCGAGGACGACCTCATCGAGGCACTGCGGGCCGCAGTGAACGCCGGCATCCTCACCCCCGCGCCCGGCGGTGACGGCTACCGCTTCCGCCACTCCCTGGTCCGCGAGGCCGTCAGCGACGACCTGCTCCCGGGCGAACGCTCCCGCCTCAACCGCCGCTACGCCGAAGCCCTGGAGACCGATCCGGCCCTCGTCCCCGCCGACGAGCACGCGACCCGCCTGGCCAGCTACTGGTACCACGCCCACGACGCGGCCAAGGCCCTGCCCGCCGTCCTCGACGCCTCCGTCGAGGCCCGCCACCGCCACGCCTACTCGGAGCAACTCCGGCTGCTCGAACGGGCGATGGAACTGTGGGACGCCGCCCCCGAAGCCGTACGCCGGACGCTGCGGCCCGTCCACCACGCCGGGGTCCGCCTTCCCTCACCGCCTGAACGGCGCGGGGGGACCTCCGGCGGCGGCGACCCGGAGGCCGGCGCGCCGCGCTACCTGGACCTGCTGGCCGAGGCGGCCGTCGCCGGACGGCTCTGCGGGGAGCGCGAGCGCGCCCTGAAGATCACCAAGCGGGCGCTGCGCCTCCTGGAAGAGGAGGACGATCCCCTGCGCGCCGCCTGGTTCTGGATCCAGCGCTCCCGGCTGGTGCAGCGGCTCGCCCGCGGTGACGGCTGGAAGGAGATCGCCAGCGCGCAGGAGCTGGTCCGCGGCCTGCCGCCGTCCGAGGTGCACGCCGAGGTGCTCGCCACGGTCGCCCACTGGTCGATGCTCCACCAGCCGGGCCCTCAGGCGCTGACGGCCGCCGAACGGGCGGTGGAGTACGCGCGCATGGTGGGCGCGGAGGACATCGAGGCCAACGCCCGGCTCACCCTCGGCGCACTCATGATCGACGCCGGGCAGATCGAGGCCGGGCTGGCCCATATGTACGAGGCCAGGGACGAGGTCGTGGCCCGACGGCTCGCGGCGGTCGTGGGCCGCAGCCATGTGAACCTGCCTTCCGCCCTGGAGGGCATCGGGCGTTCCGAGGAGGCCGTGGACGTCCTTCACGAGGGCCTGCGCCTCACCGGCAGGATGGGCCTGCGGGACGCGGAGGGCTGGGTCTGGGGCAATCTCGCCGAGTCGCTCATCTCCCTGGGCCGCTGGGACGAGGCGGCCGAGGCGGCCGTCAACGCCCAGCGGCGTGGGCAGACGGCCGCGCCGTACGGGTCCGGTGCCAACAGCCTGGCGTTTCTCGCGCTCGCCCGCGGCCGGGTGCCCGAGGCGGCACGTCATCTCGCCGAGGGCCGCGCCTCCTACGGCCCGCACGACCCCATGCCGCAGCACGACCTCCCGCTCTCCTGCCTCACCGTCGCCGTCGCCGTCGCAGAGGTCCGCCTCCCCGACGCCCGCGCCGAACTGGCCCGCACCCTGGAGTCCGGCTTCCCGCCCGGCACCCAGCGTTACGCCTGGCCGCTGCTGCTCGAAGCCGCCACGGCCGAGGCCGACGCCCGGGCGGTGCCGACCGCACGGGACGGCCGCGCAAAGACTCTGGAGAGCATCTTCGAGGCCGTCAAATGCCTCACCACGAACGCCCCCGTCTGGCTCGCCCACGAGAAGTGGGTCCGCGCCGAACTCCACCGCGCCGAGAGCCGGAGCACCCCGGAGACCTGGTCGGAGGTGGTCACCGTCTTCGAACCCCTGGAGCGGCCCTACGACCTCGCCCGCGTCCGGTACCGACTGGCCGAGTCACTGCTGACGGGCGGCGGCGAGGCCGACGAGCGCGACCGTGCCAAAGAACTGCTCCGCCTCGTCCATGCCGTCGCCCGCCACCTCGGGGCCCGGCCGCTCGCCGACGCCGCCACCGCGCTCGCCCAGCGCGCCCGCCTGCCGCTCACGCCCGCCGCGGAACCGGCCCCCGCCCCCGCGGACCCCGCCGGAGCCCTCGGCCTCACCAGCAGGGAACGGGACGTGCTGCGCCTGGTCGCCGCCGGCCACACCAACCGCCGGATAGCCGAGGAACTGTTCATCTCCCCGAAGACAGCGAGCGTCCACGTCTCCAACATCCTGGCGAAGCTCGGCGTCTCTGGTCGCGGCGAGGCGGCGGCGGTGGCGCACCGGCTGGGGCTGTTCCCGGCCGAATCCGTCACATCCCGGTCGGCGGGCTGAGGCATACGCTGTAAGAGACGTCGCGGATGTCGCGGCCGAGGGAGGCTCCGTTGTTCAACATGTTCGAGGAACTGTTCTCACCCGGCCGCAAACACACCCGTGACGAGCAGAACCGCCTGGAACTGACCCGCGAGGACGTCGGGGACGGGGATCCCGGACGCGGGCCGATAGACCTGTCGTCCGGGAAGGTCGTCGTACGATCGCCGCAGGAGCCGGAGGCCGAAGACCCCGAGGAGTGAGCCCGGGCTACGTCACCCGCAGTTCCAGGATCCGGTCGTCCCCGTCCTCCGGATTGCCCCGGCCGTCCGTGTTGCTGGTCACGAGCCACAGCCGGTCGCCGCCCGCCGGGACCACCGTGCGCAGCCGGCCGTACTCGCCCTCCAGGAACGCCTGCGGCTCGGCCGACGCCTCCGTGCCGTTCAGCGGGATGCGCCACAGCCGCTTGCCGCGCAGGCCGGCCATCCAGATCGAACCTTCGGCGTAGGCGATGCCGCTGGGCGAGGCCTCGGCCGTGGTCCACTGGTCGATCGGGTTGTGGAACCCGGAGTCGTCGGACCTGCCCTCCGCCTCCGGCCAGCCGTAGTTGTCGCCCGGCTTGATCGCGTTGAGCTCGTCCCAGGTGTCCTGGCCGAACTCCGAGGCGAACAGGCGCTGCTTGCCGTCCCAAGCGAGGCCCTGCACATTGCGGTGGCCGAACGAGTACACCGGCGAGTCCGGGAACGGGTTGCCCGGCGCCGGCTCGCCCTCCGGGGTCAGTCGCAGGATCTTGCCGCCGACGGAGTCCCTGTTCTGGGACAGGCCCGTGTCACCGCTCTCGCCCGTGCCGACGTACAGCATCTTGTCCGGGCCGAACTCGATCCGGCCGCCGTTGTGGACAAAGCCCTTGGGGATGCCCCTGAAGACCGTGTCGGGAGCGCCCAGCTGCTCGCCGGAGGGCTTCTTCTCGTCGTACAGCATGCGGACGATGCGGTTGTCGGAGGCCGAGGTGAAGTACGCGTAGACCATGTGGTCCGAGGCGTAGTCGGGGGACAGGGCGATGCCGAGCAGGCCGCCCTCGCCGGCGGCCGATACGCCCGGCACCTCGCCCAGCTCGGTCTTCTTTCCGGTCTTCTCGTCGACCCGGACGATCGTCCCGTCGTCCCGGGAGGAGACGAGCAGGCCGCCGCCGGGCAGCGGGGCGAGGCCCCAGGGGGAGTCCAGGCCCTCGGCGACGGTGCGCACCACCTTCACCGAGCCCTTGGCGGGCGGTGTCTCCTCGGCGGCCTGCCCCGCCGGTGCGGACGGCCCCGGTGCCGTACGGCTCGGGGAGGCGCTCCCGTCCGTGCCGGACGATCCTCCGCCGTCGGAGGAGCAGCCGGCCGTCAGCAGGAGCGCGGCGGCGGCCAATACGGTCGGCACGGCTCGACGTTGCACGATCATGGTCCCTTCGAGCGGCGGCGGGTCCTACCTGTCATACACCTCCCGCGCCTCCGAAGTTCCCGATCGCCCAACCCCGAACCGCGAACGCGGGCACCCTCAGGGCCTTTGCCCGGATCCCTCCGCGCGACGGGGCCGCGCCCGCGGGACCGCCGCAGCCCGACGGCGCCAGTCCTTCGGCAGCCGGGATGCCGCCGCGGCGCCAGTCCTTCGGCAGCCCGGGGCCCGCCGGTCACCGATTCCGCCGCGTGTGACCGCGGCCCGGTTCCGGATCAGCCCCACGATCCGTGTGCGGGTGGCACTTCCGCCACCTTTGAGGCTTTGCCGGAAGCCCTCCGCGTGACGGGGCACACCACCCCTGCGCGGACTGCCGTCGGCCGGCGGTGCGAGCTTCGGGCAGCCGGGCCGCGTCCCCGGCACCGGCCTTCGGTAACCCGGAGGCCGCCGGTGGCGAGCCGCCGTGCGTAGCTGTGGCCGGTTCCGGATCAGTCCCACGACCCCTGTGCGGGAGGCAGTTGCGCCACCTCTCGCAAGTCCTCGGTCGTCAGGCGCAGGCTCGCCGCCGCCGCGTTCTCCGTGACCCAGCGCTCCTGCTTCGTGCCGGGGACCGGGACCACGTGCGGGCCCTGGGCGAGGACCCAGGCGAGGGCGACCTGGGCGGGGGTGACGTGCTCGCCGTGGCGGCGGGCCACCCGGCGCAGGCCCGCGACGATCGGCTGGTTCGCGGCCATCATCTCGGCCGTGAAGCGGGGGTGCCGGGCCCGGACGTCGTCCGCCTCGAAGCCCGCGCCGGGCCGCAGCCTGCCGGTCAGGAAGCCGTTGCCGAGCGGCATCGCCGCCAGAAAGCCGACGCCCCGCGTCTCGCACCACGGCAGCAGCGTCTCCAGCGCCTCCGGCGACCACACCGACAGCTCCGCCTCCACCGCGCTCACGGGGAACACCTGCTGCACCCGTTCCAGCTGCCGGATCGTCGCGTCGTGCAGCCGGGCACCGGAGCGGCGGCCGGCCCGCGCGCCCACCGCGCAAATGCCCAACGACCTCACCTTCCCGGCCTGGACGAGCTCCGCCATCGCGCCCCACGTCTCCTCGACGGGGACTTCCGGGTCGGCCCGGTGCAGCTGGTAGAGGTCTATGACGTCCGTCTGGAGGCGCCGCAGCGACGCGTCGCAGGCCCGTTTCACATATCCCGGGCGGCCGTTGGCGACGATGTGCTGGTCGCCCACGAGCAGACCGACCTTCGTCGACACGAACGCGTCCGACCGCCGCTCCTTCAACGCCCGCCCCACCAGCAGCTCGTTGGTGAAGGGGCCGTACATGTCGGCCGTGTCCAGCAGGGACGAACCCAGGTCGAGCGCCCGGTGCACCGCCCTGAGCGACTCGTCGCCACGCTGCCGCGACGCGCTGTACGCCCAGCTCATCGGCATGCACCCGAGTCCGACGGCCCCCACCGCGAGCGCCGCCGCGCCGATCGTCCTGCGCTCCACCTGGTCGTGACCCTCCCTGTTCCGGCCACCCAACCTAACCTCTGCCGCCGCACCCGCCTGACATAGCCTCCAGAGCATGACTGCTGACGTGTGGCTGCCCATCCCGCCGGACGAGATCGAGGGACTCCCCGAGGGCCCCGCCTACCGCTTCTGGAACGGGGAGGAGGACTTCCCCGCGGACCCGGCGGACTGCGCCTTCTACGCCGTGCCCTACATGAAGCCCAGTCCCCTGTGCGTGCGTCCCATGCCGGAGATGAGCCACCTACAGGTCGTGCAGACTCTCTCCGCCGGCATCGACCACGTGGAGCCGGGGCTGCGGCAGCTGCCTCCGGGCGTGCGGCTGTGCAACGCGCGCGGGGTGCACGAGGCCAGCACCGGAGAGCTCACCCTGGCGCTGATCCTGGCCTCGCTGCGCGGTGTCCCCGACTTCGTCCGCGCGCAGGACCGGGGGGAGTGGCTCGCCGGGTTCCGGCCCGCGCTCGCCGACAAGAACGTCCTCATCGTCGGGTACGGATCGATCGGCGCGGCCATCGAGGACCGGCTCGTTCCGTTCGAGGTGGCGCGGGTGGCGCGCGTCGCGCGCTCCGAGCGCACCACGGCGCGCGGGCCGGTGCATCCGCTCACCGAACTCCCCGCGCTGCTCCCGGAAGCGGACGTCGTCATCCTGTCCACGCCGCTCACCGAAACCACCCGTGGCCTGGCCGGGGCCGACTTCCTGTCCCGGATGAAGGACGGCGCGCTCCTCGTCAACGTCGCCCGCGGCCCCGTCGTCGACACCAAGGCGCTGCTCGCAGAACTCGAGAGCGGCCGCATCACCGCCGCCCTCGACGTCACCGAACCCGAGCCCCTGCCGCGCGAACACCCCCTGTGGCGTGCGCCGGGGGTACTCATCAGCCCGCACGTCGGCGGACCCACCTCCGCGTTCCTGCCGCGCGCCAAGCGGCTCCTGGCGGACCAGTTGAACCGTTATGTGAACCGGGAGCCGCTGCGCAACGTGATCCTTACGACGGGTGCATCAACCGGCTGATCCGAACTTCGGGTACCGTCCGCAATCCTTCGGGCGCGGTGGGTACTCATACATCTATTGATCGTCACGGAGCGTAGAGAACCTATGTCCCTGAGTGACGAGACTGGTGTATCGTCCCGACAGGGGCTGCGCCGGGGACAGTTCGGCGCCGGGGACGGACAGTTCAGGACTGTGAGGGGGGCGACAGGCGATGCACGGCCTATGGACGAGCGATCCGACGGGGCGGGGCTGCCGGCGGCGACCCTGGCGGACGGCCGCGAGCAGACGCGGTCACCACGCCGATCACGGCGGGCAGCACACCCACCACAGCGACCACCGCACCGACCACAGCCATCACCACCGCAGGCCCGGCAGCCGCAGAAGGCATGCCCAGCCGACGCACCGGGGCCCGCGGGACCCGGGAGCGGCACGAACCGGGAGGGTCCGGTGAGCGCGCCGCCGACCCCCACACCCACGCTCGACGGAGCGCTGCGGGCACAGCCTCCGTCCCCCGGGGCACTGCTGTCCCGCACGCCGGCCCCCGGCCCCCGGTCCGGACCGGCCCTCCAACTCGTCCTCGCCCTGGTCTGCGCGGGATACGCCGTCGGTTCCGCGTTCGGCTGGGGTTCGTACGAAGTGGCCCTGATCATGGGCGACTTCGGGCTGAGTGCCGCGGCGGCCACCGCCGCCGTGTCGTGCTTCCTCTACGCCCGCAGGCGCCACACCCGCTTTCGACCCGCCTGGCTGCTCTTCGGCCTCTCCTCGGTCATGGCGTCCCTGGGCAACCTGGTCTGGGGGTGGTACGAGGTCGTCCTCGGGCAGCCCGTGCCCAGTCCCAGCTACGCCGACCTGTTCTTCCTCTGCTTCGCGCCGCCCGCGATCGTCGGGCTGCTCGTGCTCGCCAAGCGGCCGGTCACCAAGGCCGGCTGGGTCTGCCTCGGTCTTGATGCCTCGCTGATCGGCGGCTCGCTGCTCACCCTGGCCTGGAGCCTCGCCCTCGCCCAGGCCGCGAAGTCCGAAGGGCCGAGCGTGGCGCACACCGCACTGTCGCTGGCCTACCCGCTGCTCGACATCGTGCTGGTCAGCATGGTGCTCGCGCTGCACTTCAGGCGGTCCGCGGTGAACCGCTCCGCGGTCAACACCGCCATCGGCGGGCTAGCGCTGACCGTGATGTGCGACGCCCTGTTCGCCTCACCGCTGATGCACCACGACTACCGCTCCGGCGGGCTGCTCGACGCGGGCTGGTTCGCCGGCTCGCTGCTCCTGGCTTACGCCCCGTGGGCCGGGCCCCGTACGCCGGACACCGACCGGCACGGCCCGGACCGGCAGAGCACGGCAGGGCACACGCGCGTGGTGCACGAACACGTACCCGGCCAGCGCAGCGGCCCGCACCACGCTCCGCCCCTGCCCGGAGGCGAACTCGGCCGGTACCCGGCCGCCCGGCCCATCGCCGGCTCCCTCGCCGCCCTCACGCCGTATCTCGCGGCCGCCGTGTGCACCCTGGGGATCCTCTACAACGTCCTCAACGGCCGCAGCGTCGACCGCGTGGTCCTGCTCACCGGTGGCACCGTCGTGCTCGCGCTCGTGGTGCGCCAGGGCATCATGCTGCTCGACAACATCACCCTCACCCAGGAACTGGCGCAGAAGGAGAACCACTTCCGCTCCCTGGTGCAGGGCTCCAGCGACGTCATCATGATCGCCGCCCCCAGCGGCGTCCTGAGGTACGTCTCCCCGGCCGCCGCCGGTGTGTACGGCCGCCCGGCGGAGGAGCTGGTGGGTACGGAACTGGCCGGTCTCATCCATCCGGAGGATCTGGGCTGCGTCGTGCACGAGGTGCGGCGTTTCCTCGCCGCCAACCCGGTCGAAGAACCCACTACGCGCATCGAGTGCCGATTCCGGTCAGGTGACGGAGGCTGGCTGAACGTCGAGTCGACCGTCAACCGCCATCACGGCGGCCTCATCTTCAACAGCAGGGACGTGACCGAAAGGGTCCGGCTCCAGGCCCAGTTGCAGCACAACGCCGAGCACGACCCGCTCACGGACCTGCCCAACCGCGCTCTGTTCACCAAGCGCGTCCAGCACGCCCTCTCGGGCCGCCGCGCCTCCGACCGGGGCGTGGCCCTGCGGAACACGGCCGTGCTGTTCATCGATCTCGACGGCTTCAAGGCCGTCAACGACACGATCGGGCACCAGGCCGGGGACGAGCTGCTCGTCCAGGCCGCCCGCCGGCTCCAGGACTCCGTCCGGCAGGGCGACACCGCCTCCAGGCTGGGCGGGGACGAGTTCGCGGCCCTGATCGTCGGGGACAACACCCGCGACCGCGAGGCGCGGCAGCGGCACATACTGGAGCTCGCCGACCGCCTCAGGAAGACGCTCTCCCAGCCGTACGTCATCGACGGCAACGATGTCCGTGTCAACGCCTCCATCGGCGTGGCCTTCGCGGAAGCGGGCCTCGGTGCGGGTGAGCTGCTGCGCAACGCCGACCTGGCCATGTACCGGGCCAAGGCCGGTGGCAAGGGCCGCGTCGAGCTGTACAAGCCGCAGATGCAGCAGGACGTCGTACGCAAGGCGGAGCTGGCCACGCGCCTGCGGGCCGCGTTGCACGACGGCGAGTTCGCCCTGCTGCACCAGCCGGTGGTGTGCCTGGAGAACGGCCGGATCTCGTCGGTGTCCGCGCAGGCGCGCTGGCGCTCCTCCCAGGGGGTGCTGTTCACCCCGGCGGAGTTCCTGCGCGTGGCCGAGGACAGCGACAAGACCGCCGAGCTGGGCCGGTGGATGATCGAGGAGGCCGTCGAGCAGGCCGCCGAGCGGCACGCGACCGGGCTGTCCGCGCCGGTCGTGGTCCGGGTGAGCGCCCGTCGGCTGCTGGACCGGTCGATGCCGCTCGGCACCATCGAGGCGCTGCTCACGCGGCACGGGCTGCCGTCCGGGTCGCTGATCATCGAGCTGTCCGACGCCGACCCCAGGGCCGGTCTGGACGAGCTGGAGCGGCGGCTGGGTGCCCTCAGAAGGGTCGGTGTCCGGATCGCGCTCGACGGGTTCGGCAGTGGCTACGGGGCGATCACGGCCCTCAGGCGGCTGCCCGTCGACATCCTCAAGCTCGACCGCAGTCTGGTCGAGGGCGTCATCGAGTCCGCCCGCCTGCACAAGATCACCAGTGGGCTGCTGCGCATCGCCGGTGACCTCGGGCTGAAGTCCGTGGCCGACGGGGTGGATCTGCCCGAGCAGGTCGTCGCCCTGCGGGCGATGGGCTGTACGCACGGGCAGGGCATGGCGTTCTCCGGACCGCTCGACGAGTACCGGCTGCGCCGGGCGCTCGCTTCCGGCCACTATCCGGTGCCGCACGGACCGGCCGAACCGGCGTTCGCGGGCGGCGCCCCGCGGGTGTACAGCTCGGGTGTGTCCGCCGTCATCGGAGGCGGTACGGCCTTCCGCTCACATAATGAGACTCCCGTCCCACCCACTTGACAGTGAGTGCGTGCCGGGGAGAGGGTCTGTGCCATGCGCACCCGAATTCTCGTACTTGGAAAGCGCGTCGGCTGACGCTGAGCCTCGACCGCTCAGCGATCCCACCCGGCGCGCTCCCCTCGCTTGCCTTATGGCACGAGGGGTTTTTTGTTGCACGGGCGCCTTCCGTGCAGCAGTCGAAAACCGCACAGACTTCGCAAAAAACCCTCAGCATCTGAGAAGAGAATGCCGATGACCGAGCAGGCCACCGGGGCCCATCACCCGCAGCCCCGGCCCCGATCCGGAGGACAGCACTCCGCCCCCGAGCAGGTGACGGGCGCGCAGTCCCTCATCCGCTCCCTCGAGGAGGTCGGCGCCGACACGGTATTCGGCATTCCCGGTGGTTGCATCCTTCCGGCGTACGACCCGCTGATGGACTCCACCCGCGTGCGTCACGTCCTGGTGCGCCACGAGCAGGGCGCCGGCCACGCGGCCGAGGGGTACGCGCTGGCCACCGGCAAGGTCGGCGTCTGCATGGCGACCTCGGGCCCCGGCGCGACCAACCTCGTCACGCCGATCGCCGACGCGCACATGGACTCGGTGCCGATGGTCGCGATCACCGGACAGGTGGCCTCCAAGGCGATCGGCACGGACGCCTTCCAGGAGGCGGACATCGTCGGCATCACCATGCCGATCACCAAGCACAACTTCCTCGTCACCAAGGCCGATGACATCCCGCGGGTGATCGCGCAGGCGTTCCACATCGCCTCCACCGGCCGTCCCGGGCCGGTCCTGGTCGACATCGCCAAGGACGCCCTCCAGGCGAAGACGACCTTCTCCTGGCCGCCGGCCATGGACCTGCCCGGCTACCGCCCGGTGACCAAGCCGCACGCCAAGCAGATCCGCGAGGCCGCCAAGCTGATCACCCAGGCCCGCCGGCCGGTGCTGTACGTCGGCGGCGGCGTGATCAAGGCCCAGGCCACCGCCGAGCTGAAGGTCCTCGCCGAGCTCACCGGCGCGCCCGTCACCACCACCCTGATGGCGCTCGGCGCGTTCCCCGACAACCACCCGCAGCACCTGGGCATGCCCGGCATGCACGGCTCGGTGGCCGCCGTCACCGCCCTGCAGAAGGCCGACCTGATCGTCGCCCTCGGCGCCCGCTTCGACGACCGCGTCACCGGCAAGCTGGACAGCTTCGCGCCCCTCGCCAAGATCGTCCACGCGGACATCGACCCGGCCGAGATCGGCAAGAACCGCGCCGCCGACGTGCCGATCGTCGGTGACGCCCGCGAGGTCATCGCCGACCTGGTCCAGGCCGTGCAGAAGGAGCACAGCGAGGGCCACCAGGGCGACTACAGCATGTGGTGGAACGACCTGAACCGCTGGCGCGAGACCTACCCGCTCGGCTACGACCAGCCCGGCGACGGCTCGCTCTCCCCGCAGCAGGTCATCGAGCGCATCGGACAGCTCGCCCCCGAGGGCACGATCTTCACGGCGGGCGTCGGCCAGCACCAGATGTGGGCCGCGCACTACATCGAGTACGACAAGCCGGGCACCTGGCTGAACTCCGGCGGCGCCGGAACCATGGGCTACGCCGTCCCGGCCGCCATGGGCGCCAAGGCCGGCGCGCCGGACAAGGCGGTCTGGGCGATCGACGGCGACGGCTGCTTCCAGATGACCAACCAGGAGCTGGCCACCTGCGCCCTGAACAACATCCCGATCAAGGTCGCCGTCATCAACAACGGCGCCCTCGGGATGGTCCGCCAGTGGCAGACCCTCTTCTACAACCAGCGGTACTCCAACACCGTGCTGCACTCCGGCCCGGACGACGTCAACCCGCAGGCCCGCGGCACCCGCGTCCCCGACTTCGTGAAGCTGTCGGAGGCCATGGGCTGCTACGCCATCCGCTGCGAGTCCCCGGACGACCTCGACAAGGTGATCGAGGAGGCGAACTCGATCAACGACCGCCCGGTCGTCGTCGACTTCATCGTCCACGAGGACGCCATGGTCTGGCCGATGGTCGCCGCCGGCACCTCCAACGACGAGATCATGGCCGCCCGGGACGTCCGCCCCGACTTCGGCGACAACGAAGACGACTGAGCGAGAGAGACCGAAGAGATCATGTCCAAGCACACGCTCTCCGTCCTGGTGGAGAACACCCCCGGCATCCTCGCCCGGATCGCCGCGCTGTTCTCCCGCCGCGGCTTCAACATCGACTCGCTCGCCGTCGGTGTCACCGAGCACCCCGACATCTCGCGCATCACCATCGTCGTGGGGGTGGAGGACCTGCCGCTGGAGCAGGTGACCAAGCAGCTCAACAAGCTCGTCAACGTGCTGAAGATCGTCGAGCTGGAGCCGTCGCAGGCGGTGCAGCGCGAACTCGTCCTGGTGAAGGTGCGCGCCGACAACGAGACGCGCTCCCAGATCGTCGAGATCGTCCAGCTGTTCCGCGCCAAGACCGTCGACGTCTCCCCGGAGGCCGTGACCATCGAGGCCACCGGCTCCGGCGAGAAGCTGTCCGCGATGCTCAAGATGCTGGAGCCGTACGGCATCAAGGAGCTCGTCCAGTCCGGCACGATCGCGATCGGCCGCGGCGCCCGTTCCATCACGGACCGGTCGCTGCGCGCCCTGGACCGGTCGGCGTAAGACCTGAACCGGGCGGTCGGCGCGCCGTCGGCCGCCCGTATTCCGAGACCCTCAAGCTTCCCTTCCGCCCCCCGTCATACGGTGGGACGCAACACCTGCACTCCCGAGGAGAGAACCCAAAGTGGCCGAGCTGTTCTACGACGCCGACGCCGACCTGTCCATCATCCAGGGCCGCAAGGTCGCGGTCATCGGTTACGGCAGCCAGGGCCACGCCCACGCGCTGTCGCTCCGTGACTCGGGTGTCGACGTGCGCGTCGGTCTGCACGAGGGCTCCAAGTCCAAGGCCAAGGCCGAGGAGCAGGGCCTGCGCGTGGTGACGCCGTCGGAGGCCGCCGCCGAGGCCGACGTCATCATGATCCTGGTTCCGGACCCGATCCAGGCCCAGGTCTACGAGGAGCACATCGCCCCCAACCTGAAGGACGGCGACGCGCTGTTCTTCGGCCACGGCCTGAACATCCGCTACGGCTTCATCAAGCCCCCGGCCGGCGTGGACGTCTGCATGGTCGCCCCGAAGGGCCCGGGCCACCTGGTCCGCCGCCAGTACGAGGAGGGCCGCGGCGTTCCCTGCATCGCCGCCGTCGAGCAGGACGCCACGGGCAACGCCTTCGCGCTGGCCCTGTCGTACGCCAAGGGCATCGGCGGCACCCGCGCCGGCGTCATCAAGACGACCTTCACCGAGGAGACCGAGACCGACCTGTTCGGTGAGCAGGTCGTCCTCTGCGGTGGTACGGCCGCGCTGGTCAAGGCGGGCTTCGAGACGCTGACCGAGGCCGGCTACCAGCCGGAGATCGCGTACTTCGAGTGCCTGCACGAGCTGAAGCTGATCGTGGACCTCATGTACGAGGGCGGCCTGGAGAAGATGCGCTGGTCGATCTCCGAGACCGCCGAGTGGGGCGACTACGTCACCGGCCCGCGCATCATCACGGACGCCACCAAGGCCGAGATGAAGAAGGTCCTCGCCGAGATCCAGGACGGCACCTTCGCCCAGACCTGGATGGACGAGTACCACGGCGGCCTGAAGAAGTACAACGAGTACAAGACGCAGGACTCCGAGCACCTGCTGGAGACCACCGGCAAGGAGCTGCGCAAGCTCATGAGCTGGGTCGACGAGGAGGCGTAAGCCTCACGGCCGGGGGCCGGAGCGACAGGCTCCGGCCCCTTCGGCCAACCCGGGGTAACGTCGGAGGTACGGCGTTGTCCAACCCGTCCGGCCACGGACGGGTGATCCTTCCGCAGCGGCGCAAGACGACGCCCCCGGCGCCACTAGACTGCTGCACTACATACGCGTCAGGCCCACAGCGTCGTGCGTCTTCCACGCGGCTAGCCCCTCCACCGCCTGCGGCCGTCGGGACGGCCGTCCGCAGCATTGGACTTGTGAGGACTCACGTGAGCTCGAAACCAGTCGTACTCATCGCTGAAGAGCTGTCGCCCGCCACCGTCGACGCGCTGGGCCCGGATTTCGAGATCCGGCAGTGCAACGGCGCGGACCGGGCCGAGCTGCTCCCGGCCATCGCCGAGGTGGACGCGATCCTGATCCGTTCGGCCACCAAGGTCGACGCCGAGGCGATCGCCGCCGCGAAGAAGCTCAAGGTCGTCGCGCGAGCCGGCGTCGGCCTGGACAACGTGGACGTCTCCGCCGCCACCAAGGCCGGCGTGATGGTCGTCAACGCCCCCACCTCGAACATCGTGACCGCCGCCGAGCTCGCCTGCGGTCTCCTCCTCGCCACCGCCCGCAACATCCCGCAGGCCAACGCCGCGCTGAAGAACGGCGAGTGGAAGCGCAGCAAGTACACGGGCGTGGAGCTGGCCGAGAAGACCCTCGGTGTCGTCGGCCTCGGCCGCATCGGCGCGCTCGTCGCGCAGCGCATGTCCGCCTTCGGCATGAAGGTCGTCGCCTACGACCCCTACGTGCAGCCCGCCCGGGCCGCGCAGATGGGCGTCAAGGTGCTGTCGCTGGACGAGCTGCTCGAGGTCTCCGACTTCATCACCGTCCACCTCCCCAAGACGCCCGAGACGCTCGGCCTGATCGGCGACGAGGCGCTGCGCAAGGTCAAGCCGAGCGTGCGCATCGTCAACGCCGCGCGCGGCGGGATCGTCGACGAGGAGGCGCTGTACTCCGCCCTCAAGGAGGGCCGGGTCGCCGGTGCCGGTCTCGACGTGTACGCCAAGGAGCCGTGCACCGACTCGCCGCTCTTCGAGTTCGACCAGGTCGTCGCCACCCCGCACCTCGGTGCCTCCACCGACGAGGCGCAGGAGAAGGCCGGTATCGCCGTCGCCCGCTCCGTGCGTCTCGCACTCGCCGGTGAGCTCGTGCCGGACGCGGTGAACGTCCAGGGCGGGGTCATCGCCGAGGACGTCAAGCCGGGTCTGCCGCTCGCCGAGCGCCTGGGCCGGATCTTCACCGCGCTCGCCGGTGAGGTCGCGGTCCGCCTCGACGTCGAGGTCTACGGTGAGATCACCCAGCACGACGTGAAGGTGCTGGAACTGTCCGCCCTCAAGGGTGTCTTCGAGGACGTCGTCGACGAGACGGTGTCCTACGTCAACGCACCGCTGTTCGCCCAGGAGCGCGGCGTCGAGGTGCGGCTGACCACCAGCTCGGAGGCGACCGAGCACCGCAACGTCGTCACTGTGCGCGGCACCCTCGCCGACGGCGAGGAGGTGTCGGTCTCCGGCACGCTGGCCGGCCCCAAGCACCTCCAGAAGATCGTCGCCGTCGGCGACTACGACGTCGACCTCGCGCTCGCCGAGCACATGGTCGTCCTGAAGTACGAGGACCGGCCGGGTGTCGTCGGCACGGTGGGCCGCATCCTCGGCGAGGCGGGCATCAACATCGCCGGCATGCAGGTGTCGCGGGCCGTGGCCGGCGGCGAGGCGCTGGCGGTGCTGACCGTGGACGACACGGTGACCTCCGGTGTGCTGGCCGAGGTCGCGGCGGAGATCGGTGCGACGTCGGCTCGTTCCGTGAACCTGGTCTGAGGTTGCCGTTGTCCCTGGGGGCTTTACCCCCAGGCCCCCGTTCGCCCTGAACGGGCTCGTCCTCAAACGCCGGACGGGCTGAGTCGATCAGCTCGTCCGGCGTTGTCGTGCGCGGGCACCCGCCGCAGCATGACCGCCGCCAGTACGGCCGCGCCCAGCAGAGTCACGACCCCCGCCAGGGCGGCGCCCCGCATTCCGCTGGTGAACGCCTCCCGGGCCGCCGTCGCCAGGACGTCCCCCGCGGGTCCCGGCAGCTGCTCGGCCACGGCCAGGGCGGCGCCCAGCGTCTCGTGAGCGGGAGCCGGTGCCGAGGCGGGGATCTCGTGGCGGTAGACCGCCGTACCGATCGATCCCAGGACCGCCATCCCCAGGGCCCCGCCGAACTCCGCGCCGGTCTCCATCAGGGAGGAGGCGGTCGCGGCCCGGTCCACCGGGGCGGTGCCCATCGCGAGGTCCATGATCTGGGTCGTCGCCATGACGACCCCGCAGGCCAGGACCCCGCACGCGGCCAGCACCAGCCACATCGACTCCGTACCGGCGACGGCCAGCAGGCCGTAACCGCTCGCGGAGATCGTGAAGCCCGCCGCGACGACGGTGGCGCGGGCGACGCCCTTCTGGACCAGCCGGGTCGCCAGCGGGGCCGCCATGCCGATCGGCACCGACGGCAGCAGGCCCCACAATGCGGCCTCCATCGCGCTCTTGCCGAGCACCGACTGGATGTACTGCGTCGTGAAGAACGCCGAGCCCATCATCCCGAACAGCGCGAGCAGGTTCAGGACGACGGCGGGCCCGAACCCCCGGCCGCGGAACAGCGCGGGCGGGATCATGGGTGAGGCCGACGTGCGCTGGCGGTGGACGAAGAGGGCGGCGAAGAGCAGGCCGACGGTGACCGAGACGACGTACCGGACGTTCCAGCCGTCCGAGGTGATCTCCTTCAGGCCGTAGATCACCGGGAGCACCGCCGCCATCGAGAGCGGCACGCTCAGCCGGTCGAAGCGGCCCGGGACGGGGTTCCTCGACTCGGGGAGCAGGATCGGGCCGAGGACCAGCAGCAGCGCCATCGCGGGCAGGTTGACCAGGAAGACCGAGCCCCACCAGAAGTACTCGACGAGCACGCCGCTCATCACCGAGCCGAGCGCGACGCCGCCCGTCATCACACCGGACCACAGGGCGATCGCCTTCGCGCGCTGCGCGGGGTCGGTGAACATCGTGCGGACCAGCGCCAGCGTCGACGGCATCAGGGTCGCGCCGCCGATGCCCAGCACGGCGCGGGCCGCGATCAGGGCCTCGGCGCTGTGGGCGTACGCCGCGGCCAGCGAGGCGGCTCCGAAGGCGCCGGCGCCGATCAGCAGCAGCTTGCGGCGGCCGATCCGGTCGCCCAGCGCGCCCATCGTCATCAGCAGGCCGGCCAGGACGAAGGCGTAGATGTCGAAGATCCACAGCTGCTGGGTGCCGGTGGGCTCCAGGTCGGCGCTGATCTCCGGTACCGCGAAGTAGAGGACCGAGACGTCCATCGAGACCAGCAGCAGCGGCAGCATCAACACGCCGAGAGCGGTCCATTCGCGGCGGCCGGCGCGGACCGGGGAGTTGGTGTTCGTCGTCATGGGCAGGACTGTACGAGCGTATTAAACGCTTGTCTAGTACGGTTGTATAGGACGTGCGTATGTGACGTATGTATGGATCCGCGGGTAGGGTGAGATGTCATGGGACACCGTGAGGATCTGCTCGAGGGCGCCAAGCGCTGCCTGCTGGCGAAGGGGTTCGTGCGCACGACCGCGCGCGACATCGTCAAGGAGTCGGGGACCAACCTGGCGTCGATCGGCTATCACTACGGCTCGAAGGACGCGCTGCTGGCGCAGGCGTACATCGAGATGGTGGAGGGGATGTCCGACGCCTTCGAGGGCGGCGGTGAGCTGAGCGGGGAGCCGGGGTCACTGGAGCGGTTCGCCGACGTGTGGGCGAACATCATCTCCACCATGCGGGACCCCGGTTCGCTGTGGCGCCTCAGCATGGAGATCGTGGCTCTGGGGGACCAGCTGCCGGAGGTGCGGGAGCATCTCGCGCAGGCCCAGCGGGGCGGGGCGCGCGGCATCATCACGCTCTTCCACGGCGGGAACGAGGAGGACGTCCCCGAGGAGAAGGTCGACACCCTCGGCTACTTCTATCTGACCCTGATGATGGGGGTCATGGCGCAGTGGACCTTCGATCCGAAGACCGCCCCCGAGGCCGGGCAGCTCGCCGAGGGGCTCCGCCAGGTGATCGAGGCCGCTACTCCGAAGTGACGCCGACGCGTCCCTCGCGCATCTCGACGACCCGGTCCGCGAAGTGCCGTACGACCGCCCGGTCGTGGCAGATGAACAGGTAGCCGAGGCCCAGGTCGTCCTGGAGGTCGGCGAGCAGGTTCAGCACGCCCGCGCGTACCGACGGGTCGAGTGACGACACCGGCTCGTCGAGCACCAGCAGCCGCGGTTCGGACGCCAGGGCGCGGGCGATGCCGGCGCGCTGGCACTGGCCGCCGGAGAGCTCGTGCGGGTGCCGGTCGCCGTACGCGGGGTCCAGGCCCACCCGGTCGAGGAGTTCGGCGACCCGGGCCGGGCCGTCGGCGGGATGCCAGCGGCCCTGGACCTTCAGGGGTTCGGCGATGGCGTCGCGGATGTGGTGGCGGGGGCTCAGCGAGCCGTACGGGTCCTGGAAGACGGGCTGCATACGGGGCCGCAGCGGGCGCAGCTCGCGCTCGGTGAGGGACGTCAACTCCCGCCCCTCGAAGTGGACTTCCCCGCTCGTCGGGCGGCGCAGCTGGAGCACCGCCAGGGCCGTGGAGGACTTGCCGCAGCCGGACGGGCCGTTCAGGGCGAGGGTCTCGCCGGCGGCCAGGGAGAAGGAGACGCCGTCAACGGCGGTGACCGTGCCGTAGCGGACGACCAGGTCTCGGACGTCGAGCAGGGGTTCGCTCATGCGGGCTGCCGCTCCTTCAGGAACAACTCGGCGGCCGGGTGGGGGAGTTCCTCCCAGCGGTGGCAGGCGACCAGGCGGCCGGACACCTGCCGGGGCTCCGGTTCCGCCGTGTGGCAGGAGTCCGCCGCGAGCGGGCAGCGCGGGGCGAAGGCGCAGCCCGGCGGAAGGGCGCCCGGGGCGGGCGGG
This sequence comes from Streptomyces azureus, assembly GCF_001270025.1. Lineage (NCBI taxonomy): Bacteria > Bacillati > Actinomycetota > Actinomycetes > Kitasatosporales > Streptomycetaceae > Streptomyces > Streptomyces azureus. The sequence goes on from NZ_DF968392.1 coordinate 109,024, forward strand.
GTGCCGCGCAGGGCGGGGAGGCGACGGCCGGGGGGCGCGTTCTGCGGGAGGGATGCCAGCAGTCCGGCCGTGTAGGGGGCGCGGGGCCGGGCCAGCACCTCGTCGGCGGCGCCGAGTTCGGTGAGGCGTCCGGCGTACATGACCAGCACACGATCCGCGTGGCCCCGCACGACGTCCATGTCGTGAGTGACCAGGACGAGCGCGGCGCCGACCGCCTCCCGCTGCTCGGCGAGCAGCCGCAGCACCTGGTCGCGGCGCTCCTCGTCGAGGGCGGTGGTGGGTTCGTCGGCGACCACGATGTCCGGTTCGTTGATCGTGGCCATGGCGATCACCGCCCGCTGCCGCATGCCGCCGGAGTACTCGTGCGGATACGCCCGTGCCCTGCGGGCCGCGTCCGGGATGCCGACCCGGTCCAGGGCCGCAACCGCACGGGCCCGGGCCTCCTTGCGGGAGACGCCGGCCACCGACCGTACGGCAGCGGCGAGTTGGTCGCCCACCGGGTGCACGGGGGACAGCGCCGACAGGGCGTCCTGCGGGACCAGGGAGATGCGGCGGCCGCGGTGGGCCGAGAGATCCGGGTGGATCGTCCCGCTCGTGGTCGCGCCGCGCGGCAGCATGCCGAGGAGGGCGCGGGCCGTGAGGGACTTGCCCGCCCCCGACTCGCCGACGATCGCCAGCACTTCGCGCGGACGGACGTCGAAGGACAGGCCGCGCACGGCCTCGACCCCGTCGAAGGCGATCCGCAGCTCGCGCACCGACAGCAGTGGCTCAGACTCCAACGGGGGCCTCCTTCTTGACCGGAGCCGGGGTGACGCGCCGTATCCTCCGGCCCTGGGTGAGCGCCGCCCCCGAGACCGCGAGGCCCGCCAGCAGGGCCAGTGCCACCGCCGGTGCGAGGGCCGCCCACGGGGCGCGTTCCACATAGGCGCGGGACTCGTCGAGCAGCAGACCCCACTCGGGGGCGGGCGGCTGGGCGCCCAGACCCAGGAAGCCCAGCGAGGCCAGGGCCAGGGCGATGCCCGGCAGGCGCAGCAGGGCGTGGCGGGCCACCGGGGCGGCCACGGACGGCAGAACGTGCCGGGTGAGGATCCAGAACGGGCTCGCCCCGATGGCCCGTTGGGCGGTCAGGAACGCCGACGCGCGCACCTCCTGCACCAGTGCCGCCGCGTGCGCGGACAGGGCCGGCCAGGAGATCAGCGCGACCGCGAGGGCCGCGCCGCCGGTGCCGGGACCGGCGGCCGCCGCGACCAGGATGCCGACGATCACCGGGGGCAGGGCGTTGGCGATGTCCGCCGCGCCCTCCGCGATCCGGGGCAGGAAGCCCAGAGCGAGCGCGATCAGCAGGCTCAGCAGGCAGACGGCCGTCGCCGTGCCGACCGTGGAGGCGGCGCCGTGGCCCAGCCGGGCGAGCACGTCACGGCCGAGACCGTCGGTGCCCAGCGGATGCGCCCAGGAGGGCGCGGCCAGCCGGTCCATGGTGTTCACGGCGTACGGGTCGCGCGACAGGCCCCAGCCGATCGTCACGGTGAGGACGGTGAACAGCGACAACGGGATCGCGGGATGTGCGCGCACCGGCCGTGCCGGAGGCAGCGACAGCGAGGCGTCACGCAGGGCCGGGCCCAGTAGCCGCCGTCGCGCGAGCGCCGCCAGCGCACCCGTGACCAGGCCGAGGGCGAGCAGGGCGAGCACCGAGCCCTGGAGCAGCGGCAGGTCCTGTGACTTGGCGGCGCCGAGCGCGGTACGGCCGATTCCCGGCACGGCGAAGACCGTCTCCACGGCGACCGCGCCACCGGTGAGCCCCACGGCGACCATCCCGAACTGCGGGACCAGCGGCGGCAGGACGCGCCGCAGCGCCGCCCCGGCGATCCGCGCCCGGCTCACGCCGGCGCCCCGCCACAGCTCCACCCACCGCTCGTCGAGCACGGCGGGCAGCGCGTCCGCGACCAGCCGGCCGAGCAGACCGCCGCCGGGGACGCCGAGGGCCACGGCGGGCAGGACCATGTTCTCCGGCCCCACCCAGCCCGACGTCGGCAGCCACCCCAGCCACACCCCGAACACCAGCAGCGCGACCGTGGCCAGCAGGAACTCGGGTACGGCGGCCAGCATCGCGGCCCACGCCCCGTCCGAGGCCCGGCCCCGCACCAGCACCGGCGCGACCAGCGTGCACGCCAGCAGCAGCGCCACACCGAGCGAGGCGCCCATCAGCGCCAGCGACACCTGGAGCCCGGAGACCACGGAGGGCAGGACCTCGGTGCCCGACACCCAGGACGTGCCGAGGTCGCCGCGCAGGAGGTCCGAGGCCCAGCCGCCCAGCAGGGACAGGGGACCGGCGTCGAGACCGAGGTCCCGTCGTACGGAGTCCAGGGCTTCCTCGGTCGGGTCCTGCTCGGCGGAGCGGGCCCGCAGCACGGCCAGGGCCGGGTCCCTGCCGGAGAGCCAGGGCAGCAGGCCGACGGCCGCCAGGACGGCGATCAGGCAGAACAGGCGGGTCAGCGCGGCGGCGCCGGCCAACCGCCGTATACGGGACCTCACTTGACGTAGGTGTCCGCCGTGACCAGCTCCCGCTCGCGCGGGTCGTGGGCGGCGTCGGTCACGTCGGCGGCGTCGCCCTGGATCACGCGCTCGTGCAGCATGGGCACGGCCGCGTCCGTGCCGAGTACGGCGGCCTCGGCGGCGATGACCGCCTTGCGCCGGGCGTCACCGGTCGGCGTGTCGCCGGCCTTCTTCAGGGCCTTGTCCACGGCCGGGTCCGCGAGCTGGGGGATGTTGAAGGAGCCGTCGGAGGAGAAGTCGCTGTAGAGATAGGCGGCCGGGTCGCCGGAGTCGAGGACGGTGGCGCGGGAGAGGATGAACGCGTCGAACCGGCCCGCCAGCGCGTCGGACTCGATGTTGGCGTACTCGCGGACGTCGAGCTTCACCTTGAACCCGGCCTTCTGGAGCTGCTGTTGCAGCGCGGCGGCGACCTCGGGCAGCTCGGCGCGGTCGGTGAAGGTGCCGATGGTGATCGTCTTGCCGGCCGGGTCGCCGGCCTTGGCCCGCTGCACCGGCTTGCGCAGCTCGGCCGCCCACGGGAGGGCGGGGCCGAGCAGCCCCTCGGCGACGTCGGCGCGCCCCTCGTACACGCCCTTCACGATCGACTCGGCGTCGATCGCCTCACGGGCCGCCGCCCGCACCGCGGCGTCCTTGAAGACGCCCTTCTCGGTGTTGAGGTACAGGGTGTTGGTGCGCGGCATCGGGACTTCGGTGATCAGGTCCTGGTCGAGGACGGCGGCCTGCGACACCGGCACCGCCTCGACGATGTCGGCCTCGCCGCTGCGCAGGGCCGCGGCGCGGGCGGTGCCGTCCGGCACGAACCGCACGTCGATGCCGGGGGCCTTGGCCTTCTTCCCCCAGTAGCCGTCGTAGCGGTCGAGGGCGGCGGAAGAGGTGCCGTTGACCTTGGTCAGCTCGAAGGGGCCGGTGCCCGCGCCGACGGGGCTGACGGTCTTCCCCTTGTAGGCCCTGGCGGCCAGGATCGACAGCTGCGGGGAGCTGAGCCGCTGCGGGACCAGGGGGTCCTCGGTGGCGGTGGTGACGGTGACCTTGTCGCCGTCGGCCTTCGCGGTCAGGTCCACGCCGTCGAGGATGCGGGGCTTGGGGGAGGCGGCTGCGGCCTTGGTGAGGGAGTTGACGACGGTTTCGGCGGTGAGCTTCGTGCCGTCGTGGAAGGTGACGCCGTCGCGCAGGGTGAAGGTCCAGCTCCGGCCGGACTGGGCCCACTCGGTGGCCAGCGCCGGTTCGGCGTCACCGTCCGCGTCCAGTTTCACCAGGGTCTCCGCCGTCGACCAGCGCGACAGCTTGAAGGCGTCGTCCGACAGCGGGGACAGCCCCGAGCGCGGTGGCTGCATCATCGCGAGGCGTATGCGCTTGCCCCCCGCCCCGGAGTCGTCCGTGGCCGACTGCCCACCGGAGAAGCAGCCGGTGAGCAGGGCGGAGGCCGCGGTGACGGCGGCAAGGGGGATGAGTCGAGCGGGGACGCGCACGGGACACCTCGGTCAAGGCCTGGTAAATGGTTGAACGCGCCATGACCGTAGCATGATGACAATCGTTTTCAGAAGTGGCCGAATGTCAGGGGACGGGGCGGAAGTGCTTCCGCAGTGCCCAGGCGGCGAGTCGGCGGCCCGTGGCGCTGCCCTCCTCGCCGGCCGTGCGGTGTGGATGCCGCCCCAGACCCGGGCGTCGACGACGTCCTGCTCGTACTCGTGGGCGTAGCGGTGGTGGCGGGATGCGCCGGTGGTGATCGACCGGATGCGCAGGTCGACGCGGCAGGTGCCGAGGAGCCGGGTCGGCGTGCGCGTCAGCGCGCCGCCCATGGTGGCGTGGCCGCTGAGGTAGTCGGGATGCGCCGGGGTGACGAGCAGCGGCTCCCGGTGCCGGTCCGCCCCGGGTCGCCGGGGTGACGTCGGTGTCCGCCTCCCGGACGGCGGTGACGGGCCGCCAGGTGCCGTAGTGCGGTTTGGCGTCCCAGGCGGCGATGATGGCGTCCGCCTGGGCTGTGCTGTCCGCCGTGTACAGATCGCGCTCTCCTGCTGCCGCAGGGGCTGGTCAGCGAGGGCTGTGCGACGGGGCCACGAGGTGAAGGAGCGCCTAGGCTACTCATGGCGGGCAGGCGAAGTGGACGTGGCCGTCAACGGCCTCATCCAGCATTCGGAGAAGTCACCGTTGCCGATGACGGCGCGGAGGGTCAGGACGGCTTCGGCCCCGGCGAGGCTCAGCCGCAACGCGGCCGGAAGCCCGCCGACCAGGTCGGCACCAACCACACATCCACCGGCGAACCCACCGGGCCACCGGCCCGTCACACAGCTTTGCCGCGTTGTCCTCACTGGTCCCGGGGCCGGATACTGCCCCGTTGTCCACGGACAGGATCTCGCTCATCGTCTCCCGCGTGATCTCCAGCCGGGACACCACCCCTTACTGCTCAGCCAGAAAGGACGTCAACTCTGGGATCTGGCCCTGGAGTTCAACGATCCGCCCTGCGCGGCAGCCGCCCGCCGTTCCAGTTCATCCAGCCACGACACCATCGCTGCCTCCCCCCCCGAACCTGGACACGACGATCCGGCAAACGATCCGCAGCAGCAACAGCCCGCCACGCCGACCTCACTCAGGAAGGGCCACACCTCGCGAGGGACGTGGTCACCGACACCTCCAGCGCCGAGCTGACCACTGTGGACGCGCAACGGCGTCGTCGAGCAGACCCGCGAGCACGGCTGTTGTCGCCGCTTTGGTGTTCCGGGGGAGTCGACCGCGACCGAGAGGGCGCAGGCAAAGCAGAACGCCCGGCTGGAATTTCCCAGCCAGGCGTTCTGCCCTTTTCCTGTCCACGGTCAGTGGATCACCATGTCACGGCGGCGTGTATCCGCCGCACACCGCAGGAGCCGGCGGCTACGACCGCCCCGAGCCGGGTGCGTCGGCAGCGTGGACCTGGCGGATGAAGCGTCGTTGCCACGGTACTTCCACCGCACGGGGGTGGTAATTCCGCCTCACCCATTTGACCGCTTCCTTGGGATCCATGCCCTCGAAGACGCAGAGTGCCGAGAGCCCCGTACCAGTCCGGCCGATGCCGCCTCCGCAGCAGATCTCCACGCGTTCGTCCGCGGCCCGGTCGTAGGCGATGCGAAGTTTACGCATCGCGTCCATCGGGTCGGCGGGAAGCCAGAAGTCGCGCCAGGGAATCCACAGGGACTCCCACGGCGGCTTGGGCGGCTCGTGGTCCGTCAAGTGCACGGCTAACGTGGGGGTTTGCCCCTCCGGCAGGTCGTACCTGAGTCCGCGTCCGCGAATCGTCCGCCCCGAGGGGAGGGTAACTACCTTGGGGGTGTCGGTGTTCCACATTTCGGTCATGATGAATTCCGTTTCGATCGGTTTCGCAAGATCGAGGTGTCTGCCATGGCGATCATCCCCAGCGGGATCTGGGGAAGGGTCTGTTGAGCATGGAGGACCAATGCGAAGGCTAGACCCTCGGCCTGCCCGAGGACGCCCGCTGTAGCGCCCAGCACGGCCGCCTCGAAGGTACCCAGCTGGCCCGGCAAGGTCGGCAAGATGTTGGAGACCTCGATGGACAGCAGTACAACCACCAGGACGGCCACCGACAGCGGTAGGTCCAGAGCCTTCGCGACGGCCACCGCAGCCAGGAAGTCCAGTGCCCTGGTGGCGACCGCGGCCGCCCCCACCTCCGCGAAGACGCGCGGACGCCGCACCGGCCCGAGTGCCGTGCGCGCGTCGAACACGACTTTGCGCAGTCGGCCCTCCCGGGAGGGGGCGGAGGGAGTGCGCGCGACCCTCACGATCAGTACGGTCTCCACCGTCAGCACGGCCACGTACAACCAGGCGACGGCCACCGCCCAGCCCGGCACATCGCTCCCCGGCCACCAGACGAACACCAGGAAGGGCACCAGGCCCAGGCTGGAGAAGTACTTGCGGACCAGCATGAGCGTGACGGTCACCGTCCGGGCTATCCCTTCGCGCAGCAGATAGCCGATCCGGACGAACTCGCCCACCCCCTCCGGGCTGACGGCCGCCGCTGCCTGGACGGCGAACTCGATCCGCACCAGAAGGGGGAACCGGATCCGGGGCTCGGTGAACATCGCGTTCCAGCCTATGGCCCGGGTCGCCTGCGAGGCCACATTGGCCAGCGCCGCCAAGACCAGCCAGCGCCAGTCGGCGACCTTCAGCGCCGCCCACAGATGACCCAGGTCCATACCCCATAAGGTGACCACCAAGCTGACGCCGACCGCCACGAACAACAGCGCCCGGATCACCCGGTTGCGCGTGCTGTGATCCTTCGGCGGGGACTCGGTCGGGGTCACGGCTCGCTCCGCAGTAACCGCACAGTGCCCGCATCGCCGTCCACGGTCACCATGTCCCCGGTTCCGATCTGCGAGGTCGCGGTCCTCACGCCCATCACCGCCGGGATGCCGTACTCGCGCGCCACCACCGAGCCGTGGGACAGCGCGCCCCCGACGTCGGCCACCACGGCCCCGGCCCGGGTCAGCAGCGGCGCCCATGCCGGAGTCACCTGGCGGACGACGAGGACCTCGCCCGACTCCAGTGCGTCCGCGTCCGCGACCTCGTGGATCACCCGAGCACGGCCCGTGTAGCTCCCCGGGCTCACCGCTGATCCGCTCAGCCCGTCGCCCTTGTCGTTCCCCCGCTCGGTCCCGAACAGCGCCAAGGAGGTGATGTCGGACCCGAAGAGCATGATCCGCGCGTCGGCGGGGACCACATCGGGCGGATCGAGCCGCCGCTGCCACTGGCGTCGCAGTCGGCGCTCACGCACCAGGTCGCGCCACTGCGCGTCGCCCGCGCCGGTGCTCACCCAGCCGCTCAGCTCCTTCCCGGTCAGGTAGAACACGTCTTCGTCGACGTCGAGCAGGTCGGCGAGGGCCAGCCGGCGGCCGAGTTCGAGATATCCGGCCCGCATGAACGGCCAGCCGAGCGTGAAGTAGTGCAGGGCCTCGTCCCGTACGCCGCTCCAGTGGTTCGCCCACCGGTACACCCCGCGCCGCAGCCGGCCCAGGGGACCGCGTCCGAGCCTGAGTGCCGGGACGCCGCCAGGGCCCGATGCCGGTGCCGGGGGGCTGGGTTCGCCGCTGTTGCGGCGGTCGGCGATCACCGAGCGAAGCATCGAGGGATCGTCGACCGCGGTGGGTTCGGCCGGGTCGAGGCTGTACACCAGGTGGCCGAAGCGCCGCAGGTACTCCTGCAGCAGTTGTTCCTCATCCTCCAAAGGGGCCTCGGCGACCCGGTCCAGGGCACGGTCGGCCTGGTGGGCGAGCCGGTCGTCGCCCACGAGGAGGGATCCGGGCGTGAGCCCGGCCGTGCGCCGGCCGCCGCGCGCCAAGACCGCCCCCAGCAGCCACTCGGTGGTGTTCCAGTGCCAGGCGAGGCCGCCGATCACCGCCCAGTAGCGGGCGCTCAGGTCCTCGACTGCCCGGATCCGGCGCAGCACTTCGGCAGACGTCAGGTCCTCGAGAGGCGTGTCCCGCGCATGCTCCAGGCCCGCCTGGAGCGCGGGCAGTATGTCGTCCCGCCAGCGCCGCTCCACTGGTGAGAGGTGGAAGGCAAGCCAGCGCGCGGTGAGTCGCAGGGTGCGCAGCGGATGTTCGGAGAGGGGGAAGTCGAAGCGCAGATAGGCGAACCCGTTCACGGTCCCGTGCATGGGCTCCGGGATGAGCGGGCTGCGCGCGCGCAGTCTGCGTGGACCGCCCCAGTTCGTCGCCCACCGGTCGATGAGCGAGGGGAACAGCGTCGTGGCAAAGAGCGGGGAGAGCGGATCGGACAGCCACGAGTCGCAGATACTCATCCGGGCCCACCGTGCCCCGGGCACCTCGCTCGCCCAGTCGCCGAACTGCGTCGGCTGCGGGACGGCTGCGGTGATCGGGCGAGCCTGCAGCAGGTGCAGCCCGGTGTCGTCCAGCGCCCACTCGATGTCCTGCGGTCCACCCAGCGCCCGTTCCACGGCCAGCGCTGTGCGCACCAGGGAACGGAGAGGTCCCTCGCTTCCGTCCGTCCCGCCCATCTGTTCCCCGAACGCGGTGCTGAACACGGGCGCGTGCGGTTCCTTTCGGGAGAACGCTGCCCGGTTCGGCTCCACGGTCCCGTCCACGAGCTGATCGCCGAGCCCCTCGACCGCCTCCACGAGCACCAGATGGTCGTCGTTCGCGACAGGGGCCTCCGCGGTGAACACCACCCCGGCCCATTCGGGGGCCACCATCGCCTGGACCACGACAGCCATCGCCGGGGCCTGCTCGGCAAGACCGAGCCGGCCCCGGTAGACCTCGGAGGCGACGGAGTGCCGGGACCGCTGGCAGCGGCCGACGGCGGCCAGCAGCTCGTCGAAGGTGCGGACGCCGAGCACGCTCTCGTACTGGCCGGCGGCACTGCCCGCCACACCGTCCTCGTTGGTGGCCGACGACCGCACGGCGACGCCGTGCGGGGAGGGCAGGGCCTCCCAGCACGCCCTCACCTGGGCGACCGCGTCGTCGCGCAGCCCCGACCCGCCGGTGTTCTCCCCACCTTCCTCCAGGCCCGCCGTGGTGGTGAAGACATCCACCGGGAGACAGAACCCCGGAGGTACGGGAAATCCCGCCGCTACCAGTCGGCCCAGCCCCTTGGCCTTGCCCCCGACCCGTTCGACGGGCAGGTCTGCGGCCTCGGCCAGGCTCACGACACCCTCAGCCATGCTCTGCGACCTCCACCCACTGCTGATAGAAACGTCGGAATCGCCGTACGGCCTCGTCACCGGGCACGTAGATGCCGTGCCGGTCCCCCGGCAGCAAGGTGTCGAAGATCGGGAGGTCCTGGCGGGCGGCCACCTGCACCTCTGCGCGGTGGACGAGCGCGCGCAGCCACCCCAGGGCCCCCGCCCCGTCGGGGTCGACGACGGCATTGATGTGCTGAATGCTGTGGTGCTCCCCGATCGGGGTGACGGCCAGGATCATCCGGTACAGGCGTCGGCCGTCCGCGTAGTACTCGATCTCCTGGCAGCTTGCCCAGCCGCGCATCCGCAGGGTGAACTCGCCCGCGTTGAGCCCGAACACATTCGATACGGTGCCCAGCACGCCCCGGTATGCGGGCCAGGTCAGGGTCGCGTCGCAGCGGGGTTCCGGTTTGTCGTCCTGCGCCCCGTCACCGGCCGTTCCCTCGCGCGGGTCCTGGAACGCGATCCGGGCCTCCCCGGTCACCGTCAGCCCGTGCAAGGCCACCAAGTGGTCGGGATCGTAGGTGTTCTCCAGGATCCGCCGGGTGGTGGCCCGGGTCGGGTCGGCCAGCCGGAACCTCCGGATGCCGGGAACCTGCCGCGATTCGAGGTCCGGGAGATCCGGCGGTTCGTAACGGGGCGCCCCGCTGCCGTACCACGCCCACACGTAACCCGAGCATTCGCGGGTGGGCAGCGCGGTGACGGCGGCCCGCGCCGGAGGACGCCGCCCCGGCACGAAGACACATGCCCCGGACTCGTCGAACCGCCAGCGGTGGAAGGGGCATTCGAGCGTGCCGTCGACCACCTTGCCGCCGTGCAGGGCGGCCCCCGCGTGCGGGCAGATCGCGCTCTGTACGTGGGCACGGCCGTCGTTGCCGCGCCAGCCCACGTAGGAGTCGCCGAAGAGGGTGATCCGGCGTGGCCGCCGCTTCAACTCCCCGGAGGGCAGCGCGACGTACCAGCCCGAGGCGAGGTTGGTGACCGGCCTCGCCGACGCCGCGATCCGATCGGACGTACTGCGCCTCATCGCGCCTCCTCCCGAACACTCCGCCGGAGCTTCCGCGCCGCCCTCGGACGGTCTCTCACTTGTCCCCCCGTCCCGTCCAACGGCGATGAAACTGGCGGAATCGCAGCACTCCCTCGTCGTCGGCGGTGTTGATCGAACCGTCGGTTTCCCCGGCGTCCCGGTAGATACGCAGATCCGCCCGGGTCCCCCACCAGTGCTGGAGCCGGTACCCCCAGAAGACCGGGGAAGAGCCGAGCAGACCACCGGCCCGCGGCACGACGGTCCAGCCGTGCATCGTGGTCCGCCCCTGCGCCACCGGTGTCACGGCGAGCAGCTCGTGTGCCACCGGGCGGTCGTTCAGCTCGAAGGTCAGCACCTGGTAGGAGGGCGTCGAACGCAGGTGCAGACAGAGTCGGCCCAGACCGCCCGGCCGCCGGTCCAGCGGAGCCGGCAGCGTGATCGCGTCCGTCGTGATGCGCGCCGCGATCGTGTGCGGGTCCTCCTTGGTGTCCCAGGTGAGCCGCAGACCGTCGGCGAGCCCGTGCACCACCGGGAAGTGGGGTACGTCGAATCCGTTCTCCAGCACCCGGCGTGCCGGTGCGGGGGTGTCGAAGGCGAACCGGTAGCGCCGGTGGGCCGGTGAGTCCTTGTCCAGGTGAGGGAAGTGCGGCGGCGGGTACTCGGGGTCCGCCGAGCCCACCCATGTCCAGACGTAGCCGAGCCCTTCCCAGGAGGGATGGACCCGGGCCGAGGCCCCCCGCGGCACCCTCCGGGTGGCGGGGGCGGCCACGCAGGTCCCCTCGCCGTCGAACCGCCAGTGGTGGAACGTGCACCGCAGCTCACCGTTCACCACCCGGCCCAACTCCAGAGCGGCCCCCTGATGGGGACAGAAGCGGTCCATCACTACGGCTGCGCCGTCTCCCGCGCGCCAGAGCACCACCTCCCGCCCGGCCACCACGGCGGCCCTGGGCCGCCGCCCGACGTGGCTGGAACGCCCGGCCACATACCAACCGCGCGCCAGATCGCGGGGCGGTTCGAGATCGCGGGGTGGTCGCCCCCGTACCGGCGCGAGACTCATCGGCCGACCCTTCCGTCTCCCGCGGCGCGGTCGACCCATGACTGGTAGTAGCGACGGAACCGGAGCAGCCCGTTGTCATAGCGCACGTACACGGTGGGCTGGGCGTTGCGGGTGGAGTCGTAGACGGGTACGTCCTGGAAGGTGCCGGCGCGGTTCTGGACCCAGAACAGGACGTAGTTGAAGAGGGTGCGGTACCAGCGGCCGGTGCGGCGCACCCCCGCCCAGCCGACCTGGCGGGTGACCCGGTCGCCCTCGGGGACGATGCCCATGATCACCTTGTAGATCTCGGTGCCGTCCACGTACGCCGTGAAGCGCTGGCCGCCCGGCCACCCGTCGACCAGCAGCTGCATGTGGCGGCCCATCGCGAAGGTGGAGACGACACCGGTCAGCCAGCCCAGGGGCGAGCGGCGCAGCGGCGGCCGCCACGGTCGGCCGGAGAACCAGACGCCGAACCAGGCGTCGTCCCGCGTCAGCGGCGGGCCGTTGTCCGCGGCCTCGGACTGATTGGCCAGCACGCGGAACTCCACCCCGTCCAGAGCCAGTCCGTGCAGGGCGCTGAAGTGCTGGTGGTCGACCGCGTTCTCCAGCAGTTGGCGGATCGTCCCGGTGGTCGCGTCGTCGTAGTGGAAGCCGAGGTAGCGACGGGGCCTGTCGGTCAGCGCCGGGAACTCCGGGAGCTCGAAGAGGGGTTCGGCGGTGCCGTACCAGACCCAGACGAAGCCGTATGCCTCGCGGGTGGGGTAGGACCGGGTCCGGGCCGTCGTCGGGATGCGTGAGAGACCGGGGATGGCGGAGCAGACCCCGTTCCCGTCGAACCGCCAGTGGTGGAAGGGGCAGCGCAATTCGCCTTTGACGACGTCCCCGAGGCCCAGGTTGGCACCCTGGTGCGGGCAGTGCGCGGCCACGCAGCGCGCCGCTCCCTTCCGGTCGCGCCACAGCACGACCTCACGCCCGAACAACCGCATCCGGTGCGGCCCCTTGCCCAGACGGGAGCTCTTGATCGCGACATACCAGGACGCGGCGATGTTCGCCCCGGCGGGATTCGGCGGAGCGGCCGAGGCGGGGACGGTCCGCAGCTCTTCCTGGGAGCCCTCTGCGCCGATCACGCCGCCGCCCGGCCGTGAACCACCTGCGCGGCCCAGCGAAGCATCGCCGCGCGCTCGCCGAACCCGTCGAGCTCCGCCACTGCCTGCGTGATCAGTCCGCGCACCCGCTCGCGGGCCTGCTCCACTCCCACCAGCCGGGGATACGTCCACTTGCCCGCGGCCCGGTCCTGGCCGACATCCTTGCCGAATTCTTCGAAACTCGATGTCTCGTCGAGAATGTCGTCGACGATCTGATAAGCGAGTCCGAGGTTTCGCGCATACGTGGTGAGGCGGGCAATGTCGGCCTTCGACGCCCCTCCCAGAATCGCCCCGGTGACCACGGACGCCTCGATGAGCGCGCCGGTCTTCTTGATGTGCATCTCCTCCACGGTCAACGGGTCGACATCGTCACGACCCTGGGAGTGGAGGTCGATCGCCTGTCCGCCGGACAGCCCGGACGGGCCGACCACCTCGATCAGTTTGGCCATGACGCTCAGCAGTCTTTCCGGATGCAGCGAGTCGGAGTTCTGGAGTATGAACTCCAGTGCGTAGGCGAGCAGCGCATCGCCCGCCAAGAGCGCCATGCCCTCACCGAACACCCGGTGGTTGGAAGGGCTGCCGCGGCGGAAGTCGTCGTCGTCCATGGCCGGCAGGTCGTCATGGATGAGCGAAGCTGTATGCAGCATTTCCAGGCCGCAGGCGGTGGGGAGCGCAACCGAGACGTCGGTGTCGAATATCTGGTAGGCCAACAGGCACAGAGTCGGCCGGATGCGCTTTCCATCGGCCAGCAGCGAGTAGGCCATGGCCTCGCGGAGTCGAGGCGGCTCCACCGAGTCGACAGAGGAGCGCAGTTTTTCGTTGACCTGGCGACGGAATTCTTCCATCGGTACCGGAAATTCTGTTTCTGCTTGGGTGCTGTCAATCGCGAAAGACACGAATGCTCACTCTCCCCATGAATGCGCCGACGGGCCATCGAGTGATCGGAGGACGGTGATGGCGCCGCTTCACGGCGATGAAATAGAGACTGACGGCGGATTCCAGCGCCCATCGCATTTATCCGGGCTGCGGAAGTGCTGCGTTCGGCTCGCCGGGGTCCTTCGTGCAGAGATTGCGGAGATGACGAAGGAGGGACCGCAGTGCGACAGCGGATCCGCTCAGATCGTCAGTACACGCGCGCTCGCGCCGGGCGTCGTCGTGGACAGCGGACTGCCGGCCACGCTCATGCGCTTCAGCCAGCGGTCCGTACCGTCGAACCGCGGTAGGAACGCCCGGCGGCCGTGCACGGCGCGGTAGTTGTCCACGATCAGCACGTCGCCCTGGCCGACCACCACGTCCTGCTGGGCGCGAGTGAGCTCGTCGACGATCGCGGCCAGCGCCTCGGCGGCCTCGCCGTCGTCGGCCACTGCGGTCGTGTACGGTGCGTCGATCCGCAGACAGGGGGACTCGGGGTCACCGAAGAGGAGCGCAGCCGGCTCCGGGTTCTCGTACATCTCGCGCGCACGCCTGAGCATGTCGCTGTCCGGGGCGATCCTGGCCAGTTGACGCAGGTGCTCCAGGTCGGGCCGGATGAGGAAGCGGCGCTCGCGGAGCACGGACCGGTGGTGCTCGGTCAGCCGCACGTCGTTGACCGTGCCGAGCGTGGTCGGCACCCGGCCGGGGTTCCTGATGCCCAGGAGCGCCAGATAGCGGCATCTGTCCTGGTGGAAGCCGTCCTCGGTGTGCCACTCCAGAGCGACTGAACCATGGCCGCTCTGCTCCTCTCGGTCGCTCTCGACCGGGACGAGGTTCTGCACCATCCGACCGCGCTGGATGGTCGGCCAGGCGAAGACCTCGCCCAGACTGGCGGCCAGCAGGGCCAGCTGCGCCTCCTCCAGCGCCTGGCGTCCGCAGTCGAGGGCTTCCTGCCAGGAGAGCGGTGTGGGCCCGCACCGGTCAGGGTCGACGCGCACCCCTGAGATTCGCAGTGCACACAGCGAGGAAGAGTCCTTGAACTCATTCAGTACCGAGCGAATGGACTCCGGTATTCGATGAATGTGTTCTTCCAGGCCTTCATAGAAAAAGGGCCTCGCGGGAGACCCCTGAGCGGCCAGAGCTGTCTGGGCCGCCGCGCACAAACCATCGGCCTCTTCAGCCGACAGAACGTACCCTAAAACAGACGGAGAGTGTTCTAATGCGACGTCCATTGCGAGTCCCCCATGGTCGGTTGGACATGAATCTGTGTGTCAAGTCTTCCGAGCGAGCCTGGACGGTGCGGATCTTGATGGTACACCATGTTCATCACTCGTTCAGGTGAAGTCGTCCTGAACGACCCGTCCTGGCACCCCAGTTGAGCGTCCACGGATCGGACGCGCTGCGCGGGGGGCTCGGCTCTAGGAGGCTGGATTGAGCACGATGCGAAATCTGAGGCTGGCGGCTTCTCGGCGCGCCAAACGGTTGTTGGCTTCGGCCGTCACCCAAGTGGCCCCGCCCATTCGACGCGGCACCGAGGCCGCCATCAGCGAGCGTATGCACGGCCCCGTCTTCGGGTCCTCCCTGAAGCAGCAACTCCGCGCGACTCCAGTACGGTTGACGGCGCGGTATCTCGCCTTCGCGGTGAAACGCGCCCGCCTTGCGGCTCTCGCTCCGGAGCCCATAGGAGGCAATCTATCCGGACATTTGGCGGAACTTCGGGATGCAGGTATCGAAAAGATCCTGAACCGTCTTTGTGCCCGCATCCCCGATGGCGGGCGGGCCCAGCGGGACGTCACGGAACTCGCCGACGTGGAGTTCGCGATCCGTGCGGGCGAGGCGAAGCCGGAACAACTGCGGCGACTCATGGAGTTGGCACCCAGTGAACTGCGCATCGTCCGCGACCTCGGCCGGCCCTGGGACCGCGACGGTGACGCGGAACTCCGCGAGGCGCTGCGCCCCGCCGAGAGCCTGGCCTACGTCGCGTGGGACCTGAAGCAGTACGCCTCCGCCACCGAACCGATCAAACGCACCAACATCTACGCCGCCTTCGTCGAGACCTACGGCGACACGGCCGCGGAACGAATACGCGAAGAGGTCGCCCACTTCGAGGCACGCTTCGAGCAAGGACTGCGATCGGTCGGCGTGGCGGACCGGGAGCGACTCGAACGTGCGTTTGTGCTCAACTGCGCCCCGCTCCGGGACGCCTTACCGGATCCGGCCGCCGACCGGCACGAGGAGAGGAACGCGGCTGAAGGCGTCTCCAGCGCCGTCGTCCTGTTCGGCCTGCTGTGCGCCCTGGGATGGCTCGTGGCCTACGTGGCCATCGTCTACCGGGGATTCGCCGACCAGACGTACGGTGTGCCACTCGCCGCCTTCTTCGCCAACCTCACCTGGGAGTTCGCCTACGGCTTCCTCCTGGACCCGTTGGGTGACTACTTCCACACCGCGAGCATCGCCGGCTTCCTGGTCGACGTGGTGATCGCCTGGCAGGTGTGGAAGTACGGTGCGGCGCAGTTCCCGAACAGCACACTCGGCCGCTATTTCCGGCCACTCTTCGGGGTGTGCGTGGCCGCCGCCCTGTCGGTCAACTACCACGCGTTCATCGACCTGGCAGACCCCGACGGGGAGTACACCGGATTCGGCATCAACCTCATGATGTCCATCCTGTACCTCAAGATGCTGGAGGACCGCGGATCGCCCGCGGGCCAGTCGATGTACATCGCCATCGGCAAATGGCTGGGCACGCTGTGCGCCTGGATCGCCACGGCCCTCACCGTCACCACCTCACCGCAGCGGACCTGGCCCACCAGCTGGTCCGAGTTCGTACGGAAGTCGCTGGGCCATCGCTCGTACCCGCTGACGCCGTTGATCAATGTCATGTACGCCTGGACGTTCCTGCTCGACGTCGCCTACTGCGTCCTGCTCCACCGCTCCCTCAAGGCCGCCGGCATGTCGCCTTGGCGCCGGCTCTGAGCATCTCCGCTCCACCAAGGCCCCGGTCCGCGCTCGCACGACAGGAGGGAAGGGTTGTGAACGTGCCCCGCCAGCAGGGCGCCGGCAACGCCGAGGAAGCACGCCGGGACACCCCCGGCAAGGTCATCACCGCCAGGAGGGGCGGCGCCGACCCGATCACCGTCGAGCCCACGCCGTGACCGGCGCCGCAGCCGGGACCGCCTCCAGACCTCTCCTCGGATCGGCGGTCGCGGCGCTGGCGCTCGCCGCACTGACCGCGCTGGTGGCCTCCGGGAGCGACCTCGTCAGCGCGTTCGACGCCCGGTTCCGTGCAGGGGCCGACCGCGCCTTCGGGGCGTCGGCCGGGTCCTGGCTCGGCCCCGACGGGCCGGCCGATGCGGTCGGTTCGGCCCTGTTGGGGGCAGGCCTGCTCACGGCGCTCGGCGTACTGCTGTACCGTCGCCGGCCCGGCGCCGCACTGTGGGTGCTCGTCGGCCTGACCGTGCAGTTCGCGGCGGAAACGGCACTCGAGACGCTGGTGGGACGGCCCATGCCGCTGCCGGCCGACGGCTCTGCCCCCGACCCCGGCTACAGCTTCCCGTCCGGGCACGCGGCCTCCGCGACGCTCATCCTCATGGTGCTCCTGGCTGTGCTGCGTACCGGCACGCGAGTGTGGTGGTCGTGCCTCGCCCTGGGCTCGGCCCTCGTGGCGGCCGTCGGCGTCTCGCGCGTGCTGGCAGATGCCCACCACGCCGCCGATGTCGCGGGCGGCGTCCTCCTGGGGCTCGTGGTCGGCTGCGCGGTCGCCTGGCGTGTCGGCGTCCGCTCCCCGCACCTCTCCGGAAAGGAAACCCGATGAACAGTTTGGCCCGCCTGGCGGCGACCCCGTTGGGGAAGGCGGTGGGCATTACCCGGGACTACGTGTCGCAGATGTACTACGTCGTGGACGAGGTACCGCGCAGACAGCGCTTACGTCTGACACCCGTGTTACTCGCCGTCGAGTACCTGGTCTATCGCGTCGACTCACTGGCGGAACGCAACACGGAGGTGGACCTCGACGCCGAACGCAACAGCGACTACGAGGCGTTCCACACGTACAAGAAGGCTTTCGAGAAGGTCCTGCGGTTCGTCGGGGCGTGGAATGAGGATGTGGCCTGCCTGGTCGACGAGGCGGAGCAGTTCATCCGCCTGGAGAACGCCACCACGTCGCGCGGCACCATCACCCGTCAGGACTCCCTCGCCCTGGTCGAACTGCGGCCCACCGACGTACGCCTGCTGCGCGCCATGACCTTCGCCCTGCGCGGACGGTCAATGGACCCCGCGACCCGGGACCTGCTCTGGCCGGTGGAAGTGCTCGCGGACATCGCGAACGATCTCGAACATTACGAACAGGACGTCGCCCTGGGCACCTTGAACGTCTACGCCGCCTTCGCGAAGCTCTACGGCGACACGGCCGCCACCGAGCTGCGCCGCGAGGTCGACCGGTACGAATCGATGTTCCTGGAGCGCCTCTCCGCCCTGCCACCCGAGCGGCGCGCCCAGGTCGCGGAGGTGTGCCGACGCCGTTATGCGGCGGCCGTGCGGCCGTATCCCCCCTTGATCACCCAGCCCCCGGCCCTCGCGTCCCCTCCCCGGCCCACCGGCACGAGCCTGCGCAAGAAAGTCGCCATCGGCACGGCCCTGGCCGTCGGCTTGTTCGCCGCAGCGGCGTACGGCCGTGGGCAGTACCGGCCGTCGCGCACCTCCTCATTGCTTCGCAAA
>NZ_DF968393.1:0-1074 GCF_001270025.1 Streptomyces azureus
TAGGGCGCGTCTCTAGTTGTGATCATCAGGTTTACAGAAGGCTGCCGATCCAGATGGTGGCTGCGCGGAGATGAAGTCCGGCCAGGTAGCTCTCGGGCGTCTTGTCGTAGCGGGTGGCGATGCCTCGCCAGTCCTTCATCCTGTTGATGGCCCGCTCGATGGTGTTGCGGTCACGGTAGAGGCCGGTGTCGTAGGTGACGGGCCTGCCGCCCTGGCTGCCCTTCTTCCTGCGGTTGGCGACCTGGTCCCTCTTCTCCGGGATGACCGCTTTGATGCGGCGTTTGCGCAGGTGGGCGCGGTTGGCGCGGGAGGAGTAGGCCTTGTCGCCGGCCACGGCGGCCGGTCGGGTGCGAGGACGGCCGACTGGCAGGCGGACCCGTAACTTGTTCAGGACCGGGATGAACTGGGGGCTGTCGGCGGCCTGACCGGCGGTCAGGACCAGCGCCATCGGCCGGCAGCGCCGGTCGGCGGCCAGGTGGATTTTGCTGGTCAGTCCGCCGCGGGACCGGCCGAGCAGGGCGGCCTTCAGCCGGGCTCGCCGTCTTCGGCGGATGCGTCGCCGTTCGGCCTGGACCGGATCGTTTTCGCCGTCTGGCCCGCCTTGTCCCTGGGACGCTCCCCCTTTTGAGAGGCCGCATCCTCGAGCGCGGCCAGGGTCTCCTCGCTAACCCGCATGCCAGCCGCATCGTGATGAGCCCGCGTGGTGGTGGAATCAACGCTGACCAGGGACATGTCGATCTCGTCCCTGCGGGCGGCCTCGGCGATCGCCTCTTCCAGAAGGGTCTGGAAGACGCCCGCGTCCCGCCATCGCATGAAGCGGTTGTAGACCGTCTGCCAGGCGCCGAACCGCTCGGGCATCTCTCGCCACTGGCTGCCCGTGCGGAACCGCCAGATCACCCCCTCGAACTGCTCACGCAGCCGCTCAGGGTACGGGCCGAACCTGCCTACCGGCAGGAACTGCTCGATGAACTCCCACTCATCGTCGGTCAGTTGCGCACGTGTCACACCAGAGTCCTACCGGACCGACACCGCGCCCGGGGGCCATAACCAGGAATTGATCACAACTGAAGACAG
>NZ_DF968394.1:0-373 GCF_001270025.1 Streptomyces azureus
GGTTGTTGACTTCTTCGTTCGCTGTTTCGTAGTGCCTGGTTTGCGGACGGTGTGCACGTCGTAGCGCGGGGTGGGCCGGGTGTTCTTGCGGCCGGGTGGTCGTCCCGGGCCGGGGCGGGAGGATTTCGGTGCTCTGGCGGGGCATGCTGCCTGCGGGCGCAGGTGCCGAAAGTCGCGGCGGACGCGGGCCGGGGTGAGCCTGTCCGGCGGGCTCGGCTTCTCCCACGGCCGGCGCAGGTCGGCCGCCAGCGGCCGGGCCAGCCGCAGCTGCGTGTAGACGGCGAGGATCAGCCAGGTCCACCGGTCAGCCGCCTCAGGAGTACGGATCTTCGGGCAGGTCCAGCCCAGCGTCTGCTTGAACAGCCGGAACGTG
>NZ_DF968395.1:0-268 GCF_001270025.1 Streptomyces azureus
CTGACTCACCGCTCTGCGTGGGTCTCCCAGCTGGGCACATTGCCGGTCATCGAGGGCACGGTGATCCGTCTGCAGGTCGAATACCTGCCCAGCGGCGCGACCCCGAAGCCGGTGTGGTTGTGGTGGTCGGGCACCGATGCCACCGACACCCAAGTCGACCTGCTCTGGCAGGTCTTCCTGCGCCGCTTCGACATCGAGCACACGTTCCGGCTGTTCAAGCAGACGCTGGGCTGGACCTGCCCGAAGATCCGTACTCCTGAGGCGGCTG
>NZ_DF968396.1:0-143 GCF_001270025.1 Streptomyces azureus
GCTGCCTGGTTGAGGCGGGGGACGGAGGCGGAGGTGATCTGGTCGCTGCGGCCGCCCTTGGGGGCCTGGACGGCTTCGGCCTTGGTGATCTTCCCGCCGGCGACGGTGATGCGGACCTGGACCGGGCCGTACTGCGTCTGCGC
>NZ_DF968397.1:0-137 GCF_001270025.1 Streptomyces azureus
CAGACTCGGCGGGTCCGGCCAACCCCTCCAACTCGGAGATCCAGCGAACGCCTCGGACGTAGCGGTCCAGCGGACCCCTCAGACTCGGCGGGTCCGGCCAACCCCTCCAACTCGGAGATCCAGCGAACGCCTCGGAC
>NZ_DF968398.1:0-1501 GCF_001270025.1 Streptomyces azureus
CCGAACTTCTTCGCCAACACCCCCGACATCCTGCACGCCTACCTCCAGCACGGCGGCCGCCCCGCCTTCGAGGTCCGGGCCGTCCTCGCCGCCACCCTCTCGCCGACCTGGGGCATCTACTCCGGCTACGAGCTGTGCGAGAACACCCCGCTCAGAGAGGGCGGCGAGGAGTACCTCGACTCGGAGAAGTACCAGCTCAGGCACCGCGACTGGGAAGCCGCCGAACGCGAGGGACGCACCATCACCCCGCTGATCACCAGGCTCAACACCATCCGCCGGGAGAACCCGGCCCTCCAGCAGCTGCGTGACCTCCACTTCCACCACGCGGACCAGGAGGGGGTGATCGTCTACTCGAAGCGGAAGGGTTCGAACACGGTTCTGGTGGTCGCCAACCTCGACCCGCACCACACCCAGGAGGCCACGGTCTCGTTGGACATGCCGCAACTCGGCCTGGACTGGCACGAGTCGGTGCCGGTGCGCGACGAGCTCACCGGCGAGACCTATCACTGGGGCAGGGCCAACTACGTGCGCCTCGAACCGGGCCGTAGGCCCGCGCATGTCTTCTCGGTTCTGCGACCGTCCACCCCGCAGATCGGAGGGTCACCCACAACATGATCGTCAACGAACCCGTTCAGGACACCTTCGAGGACACTCCCGCCAGGGACCGGGACCCGGAGTGGTTCAAGCGCGCCGTCTTCTACGAGGTGCTCGTCCGCTCGTTCCAGGACAGCAACGGTGACGGCGTCGGTGACCTGAAGGGCCTGACCGCAAAGCTCGACTACCTCCAGTGGCTCGGCGTCGACTGCCTGTGGCTGCCGCCGTTCTTCAAGTCCCCGCTCCGGGACGGCGGCTACGACGTCTCCGACTACACCGCCGTGCTGCCCGAGTTCGGCGACCTGGCCGACTTCGTGGAGTTCGTCGACGCCGCCCACCAGCGCGGCATGCGCGTGATCATCGACTTCGTCATGAACCACACCAGCGACCAGCACCCGTGGTTCCAGGAGTCGAGGAAGGACCCCGACGGCCCCTACGGCGACTACTACGTGTGGGCGGACGACGACAAGCAGTTCCAGGACGCGCGGATCATCTTCGTCGACACCGAGGCCTCCAACTGGACCTACGACCCGGTCCGCAAGCAGTACTACTGGCATCGCTTCTTCTCCCACCAGCCGGACCTCAACTACGAGAACCCGGCCGTGCAGGAGGAGATGATCTCCGCGCTGAAGTTCTGGCTGGACCTGGGCATCGACGGCTTCCGGCTGGACGCGGTGCCGTACCTGTACCAGGAGGAGGGCACCAACTGCGAGAACCTCCCGGCCACGCACGACTTCCTGAAGCGGGTGCGCAAGGAGATCGACGCGCAGTACCCGGACACGGTGCTGCTGGCGGAGGCCAACCAGTGGCCCGAGGACGTCGTCGACTACTTCGGCGACTACCCGAGCGGCGGCGACGAGTGCCACATGGCCTTCCACTTCCCGGTCATGCCGCGCATCTTCATGGC
>NZ_DF968399.1:0-165 GCF_001270025.1 Streptomyces azureus
GTAGTAGTCGCCGTAGGGGCCGTCGGGGTCCTTCCTCGACTCCTGGAACCACGGGTGCTGGTCGCTGGTGTGGTTCATGACGAAGTCGATGATCACGCGCATGCCGCGCTGGTGGGCGGCGTCGACGAACTCCACGAAGTCGGCCAGGTCGCCGAACTCGGGCAG
>NZ_DF968400.1:0-205 GCF_001270025.1 Streptomyces azureus
GTCAGAGGCCAGTACATCAGCGAGTGTCTGATGCTGGTTGCTCATGGGTGGAACGTTGACTATTCGGCACACTTGGTCGTCTTCTCCTTCTAGTACTGCTCTTCGGAGCGTGGAACGTTGAGGGAAGCGGGGAGTGTGTCGGGCACGCTGTTGGGTGTCTGAGGGAATGGATTTTTCCTCAGTCGCCGGCCCCAGTGCACTCGGA
>NZ_DF968401.1:0-48431 GCF_001270025.1 Streptomyces azureus
GGCCTGGGCCGGTACCGGTGCCTCGGCGGTCGTGTCGGGGGTCGCCTGGGCGGGTTCGGGGGCCTCTGCTGCGGAGTCGACGGACGCCTGGGCAGGCACGGGAACCTCTACTGCCGAGTCGGGTGCGGCCGTCTCGGTGGGCCGAGGAGGCGCCGTCGCGGCAGGGGGCTGGGTCGGTGCGGTTGTCTCCGGTGCTTCGGCGGGCGCCTCGGGGGCGGGTGCTTCGGCGGGCGCTGCGGCCTCGGCGGCCGGAGCGTCGGCTTCCGGGGCGACCGCCTCGGCAACCGGGGCGGGCTTTGCAGGGCCGGGCGCTTCGGGGGCGGCAGCAGCGGTCTGCGGTGCCGTCGTCTCGGGTTCCGGCGCGGCTGCCTCGGCGTCAGTTGCCTCGGGGGCCTGGGCGATCGGCTCGTCAGCTTGTGCTGGCGCGGCGGCCTCGTCGCCACTGGCCTCCGGCTCCTGCGCGACGGACTCGGTCGCGGGCGCGCCCGGTGCGGGAGCCTCGGGGCCAGCCTCCGCTGCCGGAGCCTGTGCAGCGGCGTCGGAGCCCACCGGGGCCGGCGGTTGGGCAACGGCAGGTTCCGCTGTGTCAGCTTCGGGCGGAACTAGGGCAGCATGCTCGGGCGCGGTGGCACCCTCCGGGAACGGGACCGCCTCCGGCGCCGGTGCGGCCTCCGGGACAGGAGCGGATGTCACGCCCTGCTCCGCAGCGGCCGCCGGGGTCTGCTCACCACCGTCGGCGGATCCGTCAGCGGCATCCGGCCCGGGTACCTCGGGAGAACCATCGGCAAGTGCCGGCTCACCGTCCTGACCAGAGCCGTCGACGACCGGCCCCGGCATCTCCCCCGGAACCGATCCCGCAGCGGACACGGCCGCGGCCGCGGCGGGAGTCACCTGACCGGCGTCCGGATCAACGGCCACGTCAGCGGGGTCACCCCCAACGCCCGGGTCCTGCGCGGAAGCGCCCTGCTCCGGCTCGGCGGCCGCCGCATGGTCAGCGGCGGGGTCAACACCCACGGCAGCCGGGTCGCCCTCAACCTCCGCGCCCAGCGCGGAAGCGCCCTGCTCCGGCTCGGCGGCGGCCACCGGCTCACCCTCCGGGCCGACGCCCGCACCAGCCGGTTCGACCGCGACTGCCGCGCCCTGCACGGACTCGGCCGCGGCCACCGGCTCACCCTCCGGACCGACGCCCGCACCAACCGGCTCACCAACAGCCCCGGGCTCGGCGGCGGCCACCTGCTCCCCCGCAGGGCCGACGCCCGCCCCAGCGGGGTCACCCGCGGTCACCGCACCCTGCGCTGGGGCGGTCTGCTCCGGCTCGCCGGTAGCCACCTGGTCACCGGCGGGCTCGCCCGGCGCCGCCGCACTCTGCGCGGGCTGCCCGTCGTGCGCCCGCTGCGCGGCCCCGGCCGGGGCCGTCGCTGCCGCGTGGGCCGGCTCCGGGGCGACGTGAGTTGCGACGGCCTGGGCCGTGCCCGTCGGTGCTGTTGACGGAACAACCGTTTCCGCAGGCGCCGCCCCGGCGCTCACCTGGGCCTGGTGCCCAACCTGCGCGCCCCAGGGCGCGGCGGCCGGCGCGGGCGCCTCCGGGGCGCGCGGGGCGTCGAGGTACTCGGGGCCCGGTGCCGACGCTGCGGCCTGTCGGGCCGGCGCTTCCGCGGGGCCGCGGTCGGCGAGCGAGCGGACCGGGCTGGCGGAGCTGTCGGGAAGGGGCGGGCCGAGGTGCAGCGGTCGGCGCGGGGTGATGGGCGGGATCGGCGGAGGGTCGGGCAGGCGGACGCCGCCGAGGTCGACCGAGCCGCTGTCGCGGCCGGAGAGCTCGTGCGGGCCCGGCTGGTGCACGGCCTCGACGACCGGCTCCGGCGCGGGCGGGGCGACCTCGTTGCCCCAGGCGCCATGGGAGCCCGGCAACAGCAGGTCTTCGTCCTCGGCGGTGTTCTCGGAGAGGTAGGCGTACGCACCGTGCGCGGGGGCGCCCGGCTGTTCCACCATGCCTGCGTTCTCCGGCAGTCCCTCGCCCGGGACCTGGCCGGTGTCGGTCATGCGTACCCCTCGCCCATCGGTTAGTGCTCCTACGACCAGCTCACCCGGAACGGCGCACCGACCGCCCCACAGTGAAGAACGAGCGTGCGTCCCCAGCGGCACGAACGGCCCGCCCGTAAAAGGCGACAAAGCCACTCACTGGCATTGTTGCGGCCGAACCACCGTCACGGCACGTTGATCCGCGACGGTTCCGCTGTGGACTGCGCCACGTTGCGCGTCCTCCGGTTCTGCCGTACCACACTCACCCCAAAACGGGCGGGCTTTCCGGACATTGACCGACGATCTGCCGGACGTCCGCGTGCGGTGCAGCGATCGGCCAGCCTACCGCGCGCGGTACGACAACCCGATCACGGGGACGGCGGCGGGATCAGGCGCTGCGCCGAGGGAGCACCCCGCTGAGCAGGAACGCGACGCTCCGTTCCGTCTCCGTCCAGGCCCGGGTGTCGAGTTCGACGGACTGGAGCAGGGCGCATTCGACGCCGTATCCGTGCTCCGTCAGGTCCCGGCCGACGAGTTCGGCTGCGTCCCGGGTGGCGGCGTGCGTGACGATGCGCTGCGGGCGGCGGTCTGCGACGGCCGAGACGACGGCCGCTCCCCCGCCGGCGACGCGGACGACATCGGGTTCGGGGAGGTTCTCCAGGACGTGCGGGGCGGTGCCGTGCACGATCTGGAGCTGGACGCCCAGGCGGCGGGCGGCCGCGTCGGTGCGGGCGCAGGCCGCCCGGTCGCTGTCGACGGCGATGACGGCGGCGCCGGCGCGCGCGGCCTCGATGGCGAAGGCACCGCTGCCGCAGCCGATGTCCCACACGAGGTCGCCGAGACGGGGTCCGAGGCGGGCGAGTTGGGAGGCGCGCAGCAGTTGGGACTCGCCCTCACCGAGATCACCGCCGTACGCCTCGGCGGGCAGGGACCAGCCGCGTGGTCCGGCGGACGGGTCGCGGCCGGCGATCCAGCCGCCGGTCTCCCCCGCGGTGCCGGCCGGGCCGCCGAGGACGATGACGACGTTGGGGTCGCGCCAGGTGTGGTCGGCGGCCTTTTCGGAGGTGACGACGCTGACCCGCTCGTGTGCGGTGCCGAGTTCCTCGCAGATGACGAAGGAGCGGTGGACTCCTTCGAGGAGCAGGCCGAGTTCGGCGGGGCCGGCGCCGGGTGAGGTGAGGACTGCCACCTTGGTATGGGCGCGGCATACATTCACCGCGCGGCGCAGGGTGCGGCGGTGTGCGACGACCACCTGTGCGTCGTCCCAGGGCATGCCGGCGCGGGCGAAGGCGGCGGCGACGGAGGAGACGGCGGGGACGACCTCCACTTCGAGGCCGAACTCGGGAGCGCGCAGGGTGCGGACGACGCCGAAGAAGCCGGGGTCGCCGTCGGCGAACACGACGGCCGTGCCGCGGTGGGCGGCGATGCGGCGGGCGGCGAGGGCGACGCTGCCGAGGCGGATGCGCTCGGCGCCGGCGGGTACCTCGGGGAGCGCCAGGTGGTGGGCTGCACCCGCCACGAGCGTGGCTGCACCCAGGGCGGCGCGTGCCGCGGCGGTCAGCGGCGAACCGTCCCAGCCGATCACCGTGACCCGGTCGGCCATCGTCGTCAGTCTCCAGGGTTTTCGCAGGTCGTCTGTGTGTCGTGTGATGAGGGGCCCGCAGGCGGGCTCCGTGAGACTACCCGGTGAAGCCGGCGGAGGGGGCGGCGGTGCCGTCGCGCACGGTGTCCGTTCCGGTCGGTTCCGGTCGCCGGAGTCAGTTCCAGTCGCCGAAGGACGTGAAGCCGCCGGGCAGCTGGTCGCCCACGCCTTCGAGGTCCTCGGGGAGCAGGCTCCAGACGATCAGGTCGGTGCGGACCTCGGTCCATTCGCCGTCGTCCGTCCGTGCCCGGGCTATCCAGGCGCCGCGCAGCACTCCCTCGCTGATGCAGCCGATCTTCTGGGCCACCTGCTGGGAGGCGGTGTTGTCGGCCGGGGTGCGCAGTTCCAGGCGCTCGAACTTCTGGTCGTTGAAGAGCCACTGCGCGGTGATGAGCGCCGCCTCGGAGGCGTAGCCCTCGCCGCGGGCCCAGGGGGCGATGACGTAGGAGATCTCGCTGGAGCGGAGCCGCCAGTCGGTGTTGCGGAGGTGGACGATGCCGACGAGGCGCTGGGTGAGGAACTCGGTGACGGCGAAGACGATGCCGCGGCCCTCGGCCCGTTCGGCGGGGGCCAGTTCGGTGATCCAGGAGCGGGCGTCGGCCTCGGTGTAGGGCTGCGGGACGGAGGTCCACGCGGTGACGAGCTCGTCGTTCATCATGTCGGCGAACGACTGGATGTCCGGCTCCTCGAAGGGACGCAGGACCAACCGCTCCGTGCTGATGGAGACGTTGGGAAAGGTGCTCGTCATGCGCCGCTCCGTTACCTTCGGTGAACCTTCAGGGCCTGCTGAACTGCCCAGCATGCAGCATGAAAGCACTGATCCGCACCACGGGGCCCTCCCCCACCGGGTGGGGGCGGGCCCCGTGCGTGACGGGTGCCGGACGTGGGCTCAGAACGAGGCGAGCACGGAGCCGGCGTACTTGTCCTGGATGAACTTCTTCACCTCGGGCGAGGTGAGGAGCTTCGCGAGCTTCTTCACGCGCGGGTCGTCCTCCTGGCCCTTCTTCACGGCGAGGAAGTTGCCGTACGGGTTGTTCTTCGGGGACTCCAGGACGAGGGCGTCCTTCGACGGCTTGAGGTCGGACTCGATGGCGTAGTTGCCGTTGACGACGGCGGCGTCCACGTCGTCGAGGGAGCGCGGCGTCTGGGCCGCCTCCAGCTCCTTGAACTTGAGGTTCTTGGGGTTCTTGGCGATGTCGGACGGGGTCGCCTCATTGCCGACGCCCGCCTTGAGGGTGATGAGCCCGTTGGCGGCGAGGAGCTTGAGGGCGCGGGCCTCGTTGACCGTGTCGTTGGGGACGGCGACGGTCGCACCGCTCTTCAGGTCGTCGGCCTTCTCGACCTTGTGGGAGTACAGGCCGAGCGGCTCCAGATGGACCGTGACGACGGGCACGATGTCGGTGCCGTTCTTCTTGTTGTAGTCGTCGAGATACGGCTTGTTCTGGAAGTAGTTGGCACCGACGGAACCGTCCTGCGTCGCGGGGTTCTGCGAGGTGTAGTCGGTGAACTCCTTGACCTCCAGGTCGAGGCCCTCCTTCTTCGCCAGGTTGTCCTTGACGTAGTTGAGGATCTCGGCGTGCGGGACGGGGCTCGCGGCGACGATCAGCGGTCCGGAGGTGTCGGAGGCGTCCTTGCCCGCTCCGCAGGCGCTGAGCCCGAGGGTGAGGGCTCCGGCGGCGAGGACGGCGGTGGTGATCTTGGCGGTGTTACGCACGAAAAGTGCCTTTCCTTATGGCCTTGCGGGTGGTGCGACCCCTGGAATCAAGGGGTGTCGGCGCGGAGCGCCGTCGTTGAGGGGTGGTGGTCGGGCGACGGGAGGGCGAACGGGGAGTTCAGGAGGCGGCCTTGAGCAGCCGCAGTTTCGGGGCCGGGCCCGAGTGGGCGCCGCGGCGGTGCAGGGAGCGGGCCGCGTAGTCGCCGGCGAACTGGATGACCGAGATGACGACGGCGAGGATCGCGACGGTGATCCACATCATCTGGGTCTCGAAGCGCTGGTAGCCGTAGCGGATGGCGATGTCGCCGAGGCCGCCGGCGCCGACGGTGCCCGCCATCGCGGAGTAGCCGATGAGGGCGACGACCGTGGTCGTGGTGCTGGAGATCAGCGACGGCATGGACTCGGGGACGAGGACCTTGCGGACGACGGTCCAGGTGTTGCCGCCCATGGCCTGCACGGCCTCGACGAGTCCGTGGTCCACTTCGCGGACGGCCGTCTCGACCAGGCGCGCGAAGAACGGGATGGCGCCGACGGCGAGCGGCACGATGGCGGCCTCGCGGCCGATGGTCGTGCCGGTGATCCAACGGGTGAAGGTCATCAGCGCGACCATCAGGATGATGAATGGCAGCGAGCGGGCGATGTTCACGATCTGCCCGATGACCTTGTTGGCGACGACGTTCTGGAGCAGCCCGCCACGGTCGGTCAGGACCAGCAGGATCCCGAGCGGCAGTCCGCCGACGACGGCGATGAGCGTGGACCAGCCGACCATGTAGAGCGTGTCCCAACACGCCTGCTCCAGCAGGGGCTGCATTTCGGACCAGGTCACTTGACACCCTCCTTCACCAGTACGGACTCGTGGCCCGGGATGTCGATCTGGAGGCCCTGTTCGCGCAGGAAGCCGATCGGCACGACGTTGTCCTCGTAACGGCCGGGCAGTTCAATGCGCATCCGGCCGACCTGGAGGCCGCCGACGGTGTCGATGGCCGCGCCGAGGATCGATATGTCGATGTTGTAGGTGCGGGCGAGCTGCGAGATGACGGGCTGGGTCGCGCTCTCGCCCTGGAAGGTGACGTCGACGACGGTGCGGTCCTCGCCGGAGGCCTCGCCGTCGAGCGGGAACAGCGCGGCGGCCAGTTCGGAGCCGGGGGTGGCGAGGAGTTCGCTGACGGTGCCCGACTCGACGATGCGCCCGTTCTCCATGAGCGCGGCCGAGTCGCAGACCGACTTCACGACGTCCATCTCGTGCGTGATGAGCAGGACGGTCAGGCCGAGCTGCCGGTTCAGGTCGCGCAGCAGCGCCAGGATCGAGCGGGTGGTCTCCGGGTCGAGGGCGCTGGTGGCCTCGTCGGACAGCAGGACCTTCGGGTCGCCGGCCAGGGCGCGGGCGATGCCGACGCGCTGCTTCTGGCCACCGGAGAGCTGTGCCGGGTAGGCGCCCGCCTTGTCGGCGAGGCCGACCAGGTCGAGCAACTCCAGCGCCTTGCGGGAGCGTTCCCCGCCGGACTTGCCGAGGATCTCCAGCGGCAGTTCGACGTTGTCCTGGACGGTCCGGGAGGACAGCAGGTTGAAGTGCTGGAAGACCATGCCGATACGGCTGCGCGCCTGCCGCAGTTCCCTTCCGGCGCGCGAGCCGCGGCCGGCCAGGGCGGTGAGGTCCTGTCCGGCGACCGTCACGGTGCCGGAGGTGGGGCGTTCCAGGAGGTTGACGCAGCGGATCAGCGAGGACTTGCCGGCACCGGACTGGCCGATGACGCCGTACACCTCGCCTTCGCGGACGTGCAGGTCGACGCCGTCCAGGGCGGTGACCTCGCGGCCGCGCGAACGGTAGACCTTGGTCAGGTCCGTTGTGGTGATCACGTGGGTTTCCGTCACTGTCGAGTGCGCGGGCGTGGGTGTGCCCGGGCACAGGTGCATTCGTTCAGGGACGCGACACGGTTCTCGCTGGGGCGGGGAACCGGAGAGAACATGTGCGCGGGCGGCTCGGTGTCACGCACGGCTCAGGGCGTGCGGACATGCCGCGGTCTCGCTTCGGGGCGCGAGCTCAGGGGGTGGTGCGGGGGCCCTCTAGAAGGCGCACATTCGACACATACAACGAGCACCGGGCGTCATGGTCGCCTCGGTCGCGGGGATGCGGTCGCTCGTCGTGGTCATGCCGTCAGTAAAACACGCGTACGGTCCTGACCGGCCGCCGCTGTCCGGATGCTGGACAGCGGTGGACAGGGTCCGGACACGACCGGCTCCCGTCAGCCTCGGAGGGAGATCTCCACACCCTGCCCGGTGACCAGTGCGGACAAGGCCGACAGGTTCTCGACCACCAGATCGGCCTGGAGCTCGTCGGCCTGGTGGGTTGTGGCCAACGCCACGGTGGTCATGCCGGCGGCCCGGCCGGCCGCCAGACCTGCGAGTGCGTCCTCGAAGACGACGCACCGGGCGGGGTCGACGCCGAGGGTGCGGGCGGCGAGCAGATAGGGCTCGGGGTCCGGCTTGCCGCGGGTGACGTCGTCGGCGGCGACGAGCGTTTTGGGCAGGATGCCGACGGCGTCGAGCCGGGCCTCGGCCAGCCGCCTGGTGGCGGAGGTGACGACGGCCCAGCGCTCGGCGGGCAGGGCGTCGAGGAAGGCGCGGGTCCCCGGCAGCAGGTGCACACCGCCGTTGGGCACGTCCTCCACCTCAAGGTCCTCGATCCGCGCGACGGCCTCCGGCACCACGTCCGCGGGCAGCAGGTCGGCGGCTATCTCGGCGGCCGGCCGGCCGTGCAGCTCGACCCGGGCGAACGCCTCGGCCGTGAGCCCGTACTCCGTGGCCCACCGCGTCCAACAGCGGTCCACCGAGGCGAGGGAGGAGACCAGGGTTCCGTCGTTGTCGAACAGCAGGGCGTGCGCGTGGATCTTCATGCCCTCGACCCTACGGTGCGGGCCAGGGCCGCAGGCATCGGGCCTTGTCGGCCGTAATAAGGTCGCAGCATGCTTGATGCCCTGACGCTGGTGACCGGCGTCGCCGCGCTGCTGCTCGCCGCCTGGTGCGGCTGGGCCGCCTACCGTGACCAGCCGACGAAGGACTGGCACTTCATCGGGATGGCCGTGGTCACGCTGCTGACGCTGATCCAGCTGGTGGCCGGGATCGTGCTGCTGGCGCGGGGCGAGAAGCCGGAGCAGGGCACGACGATCTTCGTGGCGTATCTGCTGGGGGCGTTCGCGTGCGTCCCGGCGGCGGGGTTCATGTCACTGGCGGAGCGCACCCGGTGGGGTTCGGTGACGGTCGCCGCAGGCGGTGTGGTGCTGGCTGTGCTGGAGGTGCGGCTCTATGACATCTGGGGAGGCTGAGGTGAGCCGGCGGCGGCTGATCAGCGGGCCGGGCACGCTGCTGGTGTGGCTGTACGGCGTGATGGTCGTGGGCGCGGTGTCGCGGTCCGCGTATCAGATCGCGACAGAGTTCGACCGGGCGCCGCTCGCGTACTCGCTGTCGGCCGTCGCGGGTGTGGTCTACGGCTTCATCACGTACTCGTTGGTGCGGGGTGGGGAGACGGCGCGTAAGGCTGCGCTGGCGTGCTGTGTCGCCGAGTTGGTGGGCGTGCTGACGGTGGGGACGTGGACGTTGATCGAGCCGTCGGCGTTTCCTGACGCGACCGTGTGGTCGGACTTCGGGATGGGGTATCTGTTCATCCCGATTCTGTTGCCGGTGTCGGCGATCTACTGGCTGCGGCGGTCGCGTGCGCGACAGGGGGCTGCCGGCTGAGGGGCGTGGGCGTGCGCGGGCCGCGTGTGGCTGGTCTCGCCCACGCGGCGGAGCCGCACATCGATACAGCCCCGCGCCCCTGAGGATCAAGCCGTCGCTGCGTACGTACCGGCCGGCTTCTCCAGGACGATCATCGGGATGCCGTCCGCGCCCTGGGAGGTGCCCACCGTTTCGTAGCCCACCTTGCGGTACAGGCGGAGGTGGCCCTCGCTGCGGTGGCCGGTGTGGAGGCGGAAGCGGGTCGCGCCGTGCTGGTCGGCGAGGGCCGATTCGGCGGCCCGGAGGAGGCGGGCGCCGATGCCGTGGCCCTGGAGGCGGGGGTGGACGCAGAGCTTGCCGATC
The DNA here is from genome assembly GCF_001270025.1 of Streptomyces azureus. Taxonomy (NCBI): domain Bacteria; kingdom Bacillati; phylum Actinomycetota; class Actinomycetes; order Kitasatosporales; family Streptomycetaceae; genus Streptomyces; species Streptomyces azureus. The sequence goes on from NZ_DF968401.1 coordinate 9,453, forward strand.
GCGGCGGCGCCGTCCTCGGTGACCGAGCCGCGGACCGAGCCGACGACCTCCTCGCCGAGCCGGGCCACGAAGACGCAGTCGCGGGCGACCTCCTCGCGGACCGAGTCGAGGGTTTGGACGAGCGGGTCGATGCGGTAGTTGCCGTACAGCGCCGCCTCCGGCTGGAAGCACAGGTATTGCAGCCTGAAGATCTGCTCCGCGTCCTGCTCGGCCGCCGCAGAGATGGTCACGCTCATGCCCATGTGCGCACGCCTCCCGCTCATCTGATCACCTGTCGTTCCTCACTCCTATCCCCGCCCTCAGCGGGCCGCAACCTCCGGTGCGAGCAATCTGCGCAGACATCCCAGACATCTGGAACGTTCCGGGCCAAGACTCCCCTGTGAGATACCCAACTCCCCTGCGATTTCCCGGTATGTCAGGTCCTCAGGAGAGAGCAGGGCCTCCATCAGCCGGGGGCAGCGGCCCGGGAGGCGGCGTACGGCCGCGCGCAGGGCACGGCCGCGGGCTGCGGCGAGGGCGAGCTGTTCGGGGCCGCGGTCGCCGTCGTCGGCAGGTTCGACGCCGTACGGCCGTTCGAGGCGGCTCGTACGGCGGGTCCGGCGCGCTTCCGAGCGGACGGCCCGGCGGAGCCATTCCTGCGGGTCATGCGGCGGACCCTCGGCGTCGAGGCGCTCCAGCAGGCGGAGCCAGACCGCCTGCTCCAGGTCGCCCGGCTCGGCCCCGGCGGCATGTGCCTCCGCGGAGGCCTCGGCGGTGAGCAGCGGGCGCAGGGCGGCGACCAGGTCGTGCGTCATATGCGGAGCGACGCGGCCGCCCGGGCGGCGGGTTGCCCGGGCGGCCGAAGCTCACTCGACCGGGGGGTGTGAGCTCACATGTTGACGCTCAGTTGTCGACGAAGTCCTCCCGGGCCAGCACGCCCGTGTCGGGCTGGTCCGTGAAGACGCCGTCGATACCGGTCGCGAAGTAGGCCTTGTACGCGCCGAACACGTCACCGTAGGCGTCCGCGTCCGCGCCCTTGCGGAAGTTCGCGGGCAGGAAGGGGTTCTCGTTGCGCAGCGTCCACGGGTGCAGGATCAGGCCCACCTTGTGCGCGTCCGCGACGAGCGTCGTGGGCTGCGTGAGGTTGCCCTTGGCGTCACGCGGGACGATCAGGTCGAGGGTCGGGCCGATACCCTGCGCGTAAGAGGCGATCTCCCGCAGGCCGGCCGGCTTGACCAGGTCGGCGACCGTGCGGGGGTCACCCGACTCGACGAAGTCCCAGGGGCGGGTGTCCGCCGAGGACAGCAGGACGACCAAGGGGTTGTCGACGAGCTTGTTGAGGCGCTCGATGCTGGTCGGCTCGAAGGACTGGAGGATGACCGGGGAGGTCCGCCGGTCCTTGCGGTACTTGCGCAGCAGCTTGGCGACCCGCTCCTCCAGGGGGAGGCCCTGCTTGCGGAAGTAGGTGGGGTGCTTGAGCTCGGGATAGATCCACACCTGCTTGCCGCGCTTGCGGGTCTGCTCGTCCTGCCACTTCAGGACCTCTTCGAAGGTGGGGATCTCCCAGCGGCCGTTGTAGAGGGTGTTGTGCGGGCGGTTGGCCGGGATGCGCTCGATCGCCCGCAGGGTCTTCAGCTCCGCGAGCGTGAAGTCCTCGGTGAACCAGCCGGTGGTGGAGACGCCGTCGAGGAGCTTGGTCTTCTTGCGGTCGGCGAACTCGGGGTGGTCGGCGACGTCCGTGGTGCCGCCGATCTCCGGCTCGTGACGGCAGACGAGGTGACCGTCCTTCGTCGGCACCAGGTCGCCCGCCTCGACGATGTCGGCACCCATGTCGAGGGCCAGCTGGTACGAGCCGAACGTGTGCTCCGGGCGGTAGCCGCTGGCCCCGCGGTGGCCGACGATCGTCGGTTTGGGCAGACTCTTCAGCCCGCCCTGCCCGCCGCCATGCCGGGCACTGTCGGCTCTCGCCGTGCCGGTCACGCCGAGGACCGCTCCCCCGGCGCCGAGCACCGCCGCGCCGAGCAGGGCCCGCCGTCCGGTTCCGCTCGTTTCCTCGTTCGGCCTCTGCGTTCCCATGAGTGCCCTCCCTGCCGTCGGCTCGTCAGTGCGGGGCGATCGTACGGGCGCGCACATGACGCGTGGGAGACGCCGGGCGGAACACGCGGGTGACGACGGATGGCGTAGTGGCTGGTGGGCGCAGCGAACTGACGGCTCGTCGACGACTCGCCGAGTTCGTCGCGTCGTGGCGATTCGTTGCGGCGGTACTGGGAACGCGTCCGTTACGCCCGGGGAGCGACGTCCGTCACATATGGCGGCCGGATTACGCATCGTCCACAGCGGGTCACCGCAGGTAAACACGCGTCAACGACGCGTAAGACCTCGGTTAAGTCGCCGTGCCCGATGTGCATGACCCCCGGGACCCCGAGTATCGTCCTCACCTGCACAGACTCATACCGCATCCCCTGACACGGAGGGCCCGTTGTCCCGCTTCGCGCTCATCAAGGCAGTGCTCGGCCCGATCATGCGCCTGATGTTCCGCCCTCAGGTGGAAGGTGCGGAGCACATTCCCGGCGACGGTCCGGTCATCCTGGCCGGCAACCACCTGACGTTCATCGACTCGATGATCCTGCCGCTGGTCTGCGACCGCCAGGTCTTCTTCATCGGCAAGGACGAGTACGTGACCGGGAAGGGCTTCAAGGGCCGGCTGATGGCCTGGTTCTTCACCGGCGTCGGCATGATCCCCGTCGACCGTGACGGTGGCCGGGGCGGGGTCGCCGCGCTGATGACCGGGCGCCGGGTGCTGGAGGAGGGCCGCGTGTTCGGGATCTACCCGGAGGGGACGCGGTCGCCCGACGGGCGTCTGTACCGGGGGCGCACCGGGATCGCCCGGCTCACGCTGATGACGGGGGCGCCGGTGGTGCCGTTCGCGATGATCGGTACGGACAGGCTTCAGCCGGGTGGGGCGGGTCTTCCCCGGCCGGGGAAGGTCACCGTGCGGTTCGGTGAGGCGATGGAGTTCTCCCGGTACGAGGGCATGGACCGGGACCGGTACGTGCTGCGGGCTGTGACCGACTCGGTGATGAGTGAGGTCATGCGGTTGTCCGGGCAGGAGTATGTGGACATGTACGCGAGCAAGGCGAAGGAAGCCGCGTAGTTTTCTGGCTGCGAGTGTGTGAGGGCTCGGCGCTCACTCGGCGGAGCCGTATATGGGCAGAGCCCCGCGCCCCTCGAAAGAAGGCCGCTTCCCTGGAGGGGCGCTTCATTCGGCGGCCCCCGTTGTCCTGCCCGACGCCCGGAGCCGGGAAGGCGACGGCGTGGTGCGCGAACACCTCGTCGGTGGTCCGTTGGAGCGCGATCAGCCGCTCGGGGTGAGGACCCGGCCGGGCGGGGCGGGTCGACGCTCATCCGGTAGAGGATGGCGGGCTCCTCGGACTCGCTGGGCGCGGCGACCTCCACCCTGAGCAGGAAGCGGTCGCGCTGGGCCGCGGGGAGGTGGTAGACGCCCTCGGACTCGATCGGGTTCTGGGTGGCGAGGGCGAAGAAGGGTTCGGGGACGGGGAGCGTGGTGCGGCACCGCCCCGAGCGGCGGCGACCCCAGGCCACAGAACACACTCAAGACCTAGGGGTGTTCCGCCCCGCTCTCCAGCCGCTGCCCCCGCAGCAGGAACCACGCGGCCACCGCCGCCGCCAGCAGGACGGCCGCTCCGGCGCCCGCCGCGAGGGCCAGTCCGTCGACGAAGGACGTACGGGCCGCGTCCAGCATCACGGCGGAGGTGTGCGCGGGCATGCCCGCGGCCGCCTCCACGGCGCCGCCCAGCGACTCGCGCGCCGCGGCCGGAGTGCCCGCCGGGCCGGTGAAGTCGCGGTAGACGCCGGTCACGATGGAGCCGAGCACGGCGATGCCGAGGGCCGCGCCGAGTTCGTACGCCGTCTCGGACACGGCGGACGCGGAACCCGCCTGTTCCTGGGGCACGCTGGAGAGGATCACGTCGGCGGTCACCGTGAACGAGAAACCGGCTCCGACGCCGACCACCAGCAGCGCGGCACCGAGCAGCGGGTAGCCGGTGGACTGGCCGATCACCGTGAGCGCGGCCAGGGCGAGGCCGATCGCCGCGAGTCCCCCGGAGACGACGGCCCGCACCGAGAAACGCCGGGCCGCGCGCCCCGCGACCAGACCGGCCATCACCGCGCCGATCGCAGCGGGCAGTTCCGCCAGACCCGCCTCGAACGGGCGCCTGCCCTGGACGAGTTGCAGGTACTGGGAGAGGAAGAACACCAGCCCGGACAGACCGAGGATGGTCAGCAGGTCGGCCAGCACCGCGCCGCTGAAGCCGCGATTGCGGAACAGCCGCATGTCCAGCAGCGGGGCCGGAAGCGTGAGCTGGCGGCGTACGAATCGGTAGAGGGCGGCCACGCCCAGCAGGCCCGCGGCCAGAGTGCTCCACGCGAAGCCGTGCGTGGCGGCCTCCTTGATCGCGTACACGACACCGACCATGCCGACCAGCGACAACACGACGCTGACCATGTCCCAGGGGCCGGGGTTCGCGGTGCGCGACTCGGGCAGCAGCTTGACGCCGACGAGGACCAGGACAGCCATCACGGGCAGGTTGATCAGGAAGACCGAACCCCACCAGAAGTGCTCCAGCAGGAATCCGCCGACGATCGGGCCGAGGGCCGTGCCCGCGGAGGCGGTGGCGCCCCAGATGCCGACGGCGAGACTGCGTTCGCGCGGGTCGTGGAAGAGGTTGCGGATCAGGGCGAGCGTGGCCGGCATCAGGGTCGCGCCGGCGACGCCGAGCAGCGCCCGCGCCGCGATCAGCATCTCCGGTGTCGTGGCGTAGGCGTTGAACACGGATATCGCGCCGAACGCCGTGGCACCGACCAGCAGGATCCGCTTGCGGCCGATGCGGTCGCCGAGGCTGCCCATGGAGACGAGCAGACCGGCGATGACGAACGAGTAGACGTCGCCGATCCACAACAGCTGCGTGCCGGAGGGCTTCAGGTCCTCGCTGATGTAGGGGGTCGCGAGACCGAGGACGGTCGCGTCGACCGCCACCAGCAGCACGGCGAGGACGAGGACGCCGAGCGCGAGCCAGCGGCCCGGGCGCTTCACCGCCTCGGCCGTCTCAGCCGACTGCAAGGTGCTGGTCATGATTCCTCTCTCCGTAGCGCGCCGCCGAGCAGCAGCTCGACGATCATGTGCTGGAAGTCCTTGGGGGCGCCCTTGCCGCTCTGCACCATCCAGGCGCCGGAGGCCAGCAGGCCGTAGAGCGCCTCGGTGAGCCAGGCCGGCGTGAGGTCGATGCGGAACTCGCCGCTGAGCTGGCCGCGGCGGAACAGGGCGGAGATCCGGTCGTCGATCAGGGTCCAGCCGGGGTTCTGCTCCTCGCCCTCGAACAGCTGGTTCTCGGTGTAGAGGAATCCGAGCAGTCCGGCGGCGGGCTCGATGGCCCCGACCAGCCGGCGTACGGCCTCGCTCGCCGTGTCCTCGTCGAGCCGGGCGGCGTCCAGCGCGGCCTCGCACTCCGCGATGCCCAGCGACTCCAGCGCGCGGACGAGGGCCTCCCGCCCGGCGAAGTGGCGGTGCAGCGTGGCGCGGCTGATCCCGGCGGCCTTGGCGACCTCGTCCATGGTCGCGGTGGATTTGCGGGTCAGCAGGGCCGCGGCGGTGCGCAGCACATGGTCAGGATCGACAGCCATGAGACGACCATACTCCATATGAGACATGAACGTCTCACGCTGGGCATGCGTGACTCACGGCTGCCGGTTCACGGAGAGGAGGTGATCAGTGCCAGGGCAACTGTCCGCGCCGCTCCCAGTACGCCTGCGGTTCCTCGACCAGGGTGGCGAGACGGGTCAGCTGCTCGTCGTCGAGGTCGACGACCGCCGCGTGCAGATTGGAGGCGAGCTGGTTGGCGGTGACCGCGCCGGAGAGGACGACGCCGGCCCAGGGCTGCCGCAGGATCACCGCCAGGGCGACGGCGTCGCAGTCCAGCCCGGTCTCTTCGGCGATCTCCTTCAGGAGGTCCGGCGCGTGCGGCCCGGCGAGCCGGCCGTTGGCCATGCCCTCCTTGACGATCACGGTGAGCCCGGCGTCGTGCGCCTCGGCGAGGGCGGGCGCGGCGGACGTCTCCAGCGCGTTGTACGTCGACTGGACGGTGCGGAAGAGGGGTTCGCCGTCGATCGTCACGGCGAGGGCGGCGCGGATCGCGTCCGCCTGGGCGGGACCGCTGGTGGAGAAACCGATGGTGAGTCCCCGGGCGGCGGCTTCCGCCAGCTTCGCGTGCAGTTCCTTGTCGGTGAGGGCCGGGCTGTCCGGGGTCACCGAGTGGATCTGGTAGAGGTCGAGCCGGTCGCCGAGCAGGGCGTCGGTCTCGGCGCGCTGCCGTTCGTAGGTGGCGAGGGTGTGGTCCTTGACCTCGTGCGTCTCGGCGTCGGTGGACCAGTCGGCGGTGTAGGTGTAGCCCCACTTGCTGCCGACGACGATGTCCGCCAGGCCGGGCCTTGCCTCGAGCCAGTCGGCGAGGAACTCCTCCGAGCGGCCGTAGGAGCGGGCGGCGTCGAAGTAGCGGACGCCTTGGGCGTAGGCGGCGTCGAGGAGTTCGTGGGTGCGGTTGCGCAGCGTCTCGACGCTGCGGTCGTCTCCGAGGTCTTCGTCTCGGCCGAGGTTGATGTAGCCGGGGCGTCCGACGGCGGCGAGGCCGAGGCCGATGTGGCACGTGGGGGTTGTTGCTGTGGCCAGGCGGGCGAAGGGCATCGGGGCTCCGTTCGGTCGGCTGTTGACGACCAACGTAACTCGCGATGACCTTCGCCTCACGGCTCTGTCCTCGGGATGTTCTGGCGGGTGCGGGTTGCATGTGGCTTGTCGCGCCCACGCGGCGGAGCCGCAGAAAGATACAGCCCCGCGCCCCTGAGGCGTTCCCCTCAGCCCTGCTTCTTGGCCAGAGCCCACTCGTGCTGGACCGCCACGTCCGCCTTCACCTCGGCCAGCTGCACTGCGACCGCGCTCGGGGCCGTGCCGCCCCGGCCGTTGCGGGAGGCCAAGGCTCCGGGGACGTTGAGGACCGAGCGGACCTCCGGGGTGAGGTGGGACGAGATCTTCGCGAACTGCTCGTCCGTCAGCTCGTCCAGTTCCTTGCCCTCGGCCTCGGCGACCTTCACGCACTCACCGGCCACCTCGTGGGCCACGCGGAACGGTACGCCCTGCTTGACCAGCCACTCGGCGATGTCCGTGGCGAGGGAGAAGCCGGCGGGGGCCAGTTCCTCCATGCGCTCGCGGTGGACGGTGAGCGTGGCCATCATGCCGGTGAAGGCGGGGAGCAGGATCTCCAGCTGGTCGATGGAGTCGAAGACCGGCTCCTTGTCCTCCTGGAGGTCGCGGTTGTACGCGAGCGGGAGGGCCTTGAGCGTGGCCAGCAGGCCCGTCAGGTTGCCGATCAGGCGGCCGGACTTGCCGCGCGCCAGCTCGGCGATGTCCGGGTTCTTCTTCTGCGGCATGATCGACGAGCCGGTCGAGAACGCGTCGTGCAGGGTCACGAAGGAGAACTCCTTCGTGTTCCAGAGGATGACCTCCTCGGCGATCCGGGAGAGGTTGACGCCGATCATCGCCGTGATGAACGCGAACTCGGCGACGAAGTCGCGGGACGCCGTGCCGTCGATGGAGTTGCCGACGGAGCCGTGCTCGAACCCGAGGTCCTTCGCCACCGCCTCCGGGTCCAGGCCCAGGGAGGAGCCCGCCAGCGCGCCCGAGCCGTAGGGCGACACCGCCGTGCGCGCGTCCCACTGGCGCAGCCGCTCCGCGTCCCGGGACAGGGACTGGACGTGGGCGAGGACGTGGTGGGCGAAGAGGACCGGCTGGGCGTGTTGGAGGTGGGTGCGGCCGGGCATCGCCACGTCCGGGTGGGCCTCGGCCAGGCCGATCAGCGCGTCCTGGAGCTCGGCGATCAGGCCGCCGAGGACCCGGGCGTGGTCGCGCAGGTACATGCGGAACAGGGTCGCGACCTGGTCGTTGCGGGAGCGGCCCGCGCGCAGCTTGCCGCCGAGGTCGGGGCCGAGCCGCTCCAGCAGGCCGCGCTCCAGGGCGGTGTGCACGTCCTCGTCGGCGATGGTGCCCACGAAGGAGCCGTCGGCGACGTCCGCCTCCAGCTGGTCGAGACCGGCGATCATCCGGGTCAGCTCGTCCTCGGTGAGCAGGCCCGCCTTGTGCAGCACGCGCGCGTGCGCACGCGAACCGGCGATGTCGTACGGCGCGAGCCGCCAGTCGAAGTGGACGGACGCGGACAGCTTGGCCAGGGCCTCGGCGGGACCGTCGGCGAAACGGCCGCCCCAGAGCCGTACGTCACCGCTGTTGCTGCTCACTTGCGTTGCTCCTAGAGAGGTATGGATGTGACGCGGACCTTTATATGCCCACGCCGGGTTCCCGTCGGGTATGCGCCTCGCCGTTCCCGTCGGGCTACGCCCGCAGGTGACGCTGCGCCGCGATCTTCGACGACAGGCTGTAGATGTCGATGAAGCCCTTGGCGGCGGACTGGTCGAAGGTGTCGCCCGTGTCGTACGTCGCCAGGTTGAAGTCGTACAGCGACTGCTCGGAGCGCCGGCCGGTGACGACCGCGCGGCCGCCGTGCAGGGTCATGCGGATGTCGCCGGTGACATGCCGGTTGGCCTCGTCGACGAAGCCGTCCAGGGCGCGCTTGAGCGGGGAGAACCACAGGCCGTCGTAGACCAGCTCGCTCCAGCGCTGCTCGACGCCCCGCTTGTAGCGGGCGAGTTCGCGCTCGACGGTGACGTTCTCCAGCTCCTGGTGTGCGGTGATCAGGGCGATGGCGCCGGGGGCCTCGTAGACCTCGCGGGACTTGATGCCGACGAGGCGGTCCTCGACCATGTCGATCCGGCCGATGCCCTGGGCGCCGGCACGCTCGTTGAGCTGCTGGACGGCCTGCAGGACGGTGACGGGCTTGCCGTCGACGGCGACCGGGGCGCCCTCCTTGAAGGAGATGACCACCTCGTCGGGCTCGCGCGGGGTGGCCGGGTTCTGCGTGTACTCGTAGATGTCCTCGATCGGCGCGTTCCAGATGTCCTCGAGGAAGCCGGTCTCGATGGCGCGGCCGAAGACGTTCTGGTCGATGGAGTACGGGGACTTCTTGGTGGTCGCGATCGGCAGGCCCTTGTCCTCGCAGAAGGCGATGGCCTTGTCGCGGGTCATGGCGTAGTCGCGGACCGGGGCGATGCACCTCAGGTCGGGGGCGAGGGCGGCGATGCCGGCCTCGAAGCGGACCTGGTCGTTGCCCTTGCCGGTGCAGCCGTGGGCGACGGTCGTGGCGCCGTGCTTCCGGGCGGCGGCGACGAGGTGCTTGACGATCACCGGCCGGGACAGCGCGGAGACCAGCGGGTAGCGGTCCATGTAGAGGGCGTTGGCCTTGATCGCCGGGAGGCAGTACTCCTCGGCGAACTCTTCCCTGGCGTCGGCCACTTCGGCCTCCACCGCGCCGCACGCGAGGGCGCGCTTGCGGATGACGTCCAGATCCTCGCCGCCCTGGCCGACGTCCACCGCGACCGCGATGACCTCGGCGCCCGTCTCCTCGGCGATCCAGCCGATGGCGACGGAGGTGTCAAGACCGCCGGAGTAGGCGAGTACGACGCGCTCGGTCACGGGTTCTTCCCCTCATACTGCAATCACTGACATGCATGATTATGCAGACCTTCGCATGAATCGTCAATGCGCCTCGGATCGAGGGCCCGATTCTGGCCATGCCGAAACGACTTTGAAGATCCTTTGAACGCGTGAAACCGCTTACCCGTACCTCTCGCCGAACGCAGGCGCCGCGTTTCGACACCGACGACACCCCCGACCCCTAGTGAGGCATCCGCATGTCCAGGGCTCTTCCGAAGTACAACAAGCGTCGCGTCGGCTTCATCGGCGGCGCCGCCGCGGTGGCGCTGTCCGGCACGGTGATCGCCGGCTTCGCCCTCGCCGGGGAGACGCCCGACAGCGGCGGGACGAACGCCCGGACGCTGGCGGGTCCCGGCACCATCACGTGCCCGGACGTCACCGGCCAGCTGCCGGACATCCCCGCCTCGGCGCAAGCGGAGGTCGACCGCAACCTCGCCCAGCTGAACACCCAGATCCAGGAGGCCAACAAGCGCCTCGTCGACACCGTCGGCCAGGGCGGGCCCAACTTCGTCCAGAACGCCATCCTCGGCCCGCTGGAGGACAAGCGCGTCGCCGCCCTGAACCGCATCGAGACCGCCATCGGGCGTGCCGCCGAGAAGCCGGAGGGCCTGGAGGCCTTCGCCGCCTGCCAGCTCAACGCCGACGGCGGCGCCGGAGCGGGCGAGGCAGCGGGTGGAGAGGCGGGCGCCGGTGAGGAGGCCGGCGCGGGTGCCGAGGCCGGCGCGGGCGGCGAAGCGGGCGCGGGCGAGGCAGCCGGTACGGGCGCCGGAGAGGACGCGGGCGCGGGTGCGGGCGAGGCGGGGAACGCCGGCGCCGGCACGATCACCTGCCCGGACGTCGCCTCCCAGCTGCCGGCCATCCCGGCCTCCGCCCAGGCCGAGGTCGACCGCAATCTCGGACAGCTGAACACCCAGATCGAGGAGGCCAACAAGCGCCTCGTCGACACCGTCGGCCAGGGCGGACCGAACTTCGTCCAGAACGCCATCCTCGGCCCGCTGGAGGACAAGCGCGTCGCCGCGATCAACCGCATCGCCACCGCCATCGGCCGCACGGCCGAGCGTCCGGCGGGTCTTGACTCCCTGGCCGCCTGCACGCTCACCAAGTGAGGTGACAGGCGCTGTGGCCGCCCCGCGTGAGCGCCGGCCGGGGCGGCCACGGGCAGGCGCCCGGGGGCGGGGTCCGGCAGAGGTGACCGGATCCCGCAATTTCTTAGGCAACCGAAAGATCTTCGCCCATAATCTTTAGACATGGGAAAGACTTATGAACGCATAGAAGGCCGGCTCCGCTCGTTCATCGAGGCGCAGCCGGTCTTCTTCACTGCCACCGCCCCCTTGTCCGCCGACGGCACGGTCAACCTCTCCCCCAAGGGCCTCAAGGGCTCCTTCGCGGTGCTCGACGACCGCACCGTGGCCTACCTCGACTTCGCCGGCTCCACCGCCGAGACCATCGCCCATCTGCGGGAGAACGGGCGGATCACCCTGATGTGGTGCGCCTTCCAGGGCCCGCCGAACATCGTCCGTGTGCACGGCCGGGGAGAGCCGGTCTTCCGCGACGACCCCCGTTTCGGGGAACTCCTCGGCCACTTCCCGGACATCGACCCGGCACAGCACGGGCTGCGCGCGATCATCGTCGTCACGGCCGAACTCGTCCGCGACAGCTGCGGCTACGCCGTGCCCTTCATGGCGTACGAGGCGGACCGCGACCTGCACGGCAAGCGTTTCGCCCGCGAGGACGACGCGTCGCTCAGCGCCTACTTCACCAAGAAGGAGCACATCGCGACGAGCCTGGACGGACTACCCGGGCTGCCGTTGCCGCTGCCTCCCTCTACCGTCTGAGGCATGCGCCCCGGTGCCGTCGCCCTCGCCGTCTCCTCCCTCGTCGTGCTCGGCGCCGGGCCGCCCGCCCCCTCGCCTGCGCTGCCGGCCCGGATGACGGACACCGGCGGTGGCACCCAGCTGATCACTGCGGTCGCCCCGCGGACGGCCTCGACGACGGGCACGGTCACCTGGTGGGACCTCAGGGACGGGCGGTGGGTGAAGACGGGTTCCGCGCCCGCGCGCTTCGGAGCGAACGGGCTGGTCGAGGGCGCGTTGCGCAAGCAGGGCACGAACACGACACCCACGGGTCTGTACGGCCTGCCGTACGCCTTCGGCATCAAGGCGGCGCCGCGCGGGACGTCGTACAAGTACCGCCGGGTGCACCGGGGCTCCTGGTGGTGCCAGGACAACGACTCCCGCTCCTACAACCGCTGGACCGAGCCCCGCGCGGCCGACTGCCGGGCCGCCGAGTCCGAGCACCTGATCACCTACGGCGAGCGGTACGCACACGCGCTCGTCATCGGCTTCAACTACGAACGTCCCGTGCGGGGACGGGGCGCGGGCATCTTCCTGCATGTCAACGGGCGTGGGGCGACGGCCGGTTGCGTGTCCGTGCCGAAGCGCGCCATGCGGACGATCCTCCGCTGGGCCGACCCGGCGAAGCGCCCTCACATCGCCGTCGGGACGGCGAGCGGGACCACCGCCGTCACCCGCTACTAGGGCCGGGAGGCCGCCCCGGAACCTGTCCGGGTTACCGCCGGTCACTTCCGTACGCACACGACTCGGTGCACGGCTGAACACTCCCGTGCCCCGGCACGTATCTGTGGGCCAAGGGTCAAGTCCCCACGGAGGAACCGTGACCACCACGCTCGCAGGCGGCCGTGCCGCCCGCCGCCAGACGATGCGCCGCATCCGCCCGCGCCGCTCCCCGGCCGTCCCGCTGCTGATCGCCCTGTGGGCCGGTGCGGCGGCCGTGCTGTGGCTGTGGTGGGACAACACACCGTCCCTCGCGGACACCTCGGCCAAGATCCTGGCCGCGGGCCGGATCACCGGCCTGCTCGCCGGCTACCTCATGGCGCTGGTGGTGCTCCAGATGGCCCGGGTGCCCGCGCTGGAGCGGCGGGTGGGCACCGACCGGGTCGCCCGCTGGCACGCCATGACCGGCCGGTACACGCTCTGCCTGGTCCTCGCCCACGTCTTCCTCACCATGTGGGGCTACGCCCTCCAGGCGGGCAAGGGGCTCGGCGCGGTCGTCCAGCAGACGATCGACTCCGTCAACCAGCTGCCGGACATGGGCAAGGCCGCCATCGGCACGGGCCTGCTGTTCGTCATCGGGATCCTCTCGATCGGCGGCGTCCGCCGGCTGATCGGGTACGACACCTGGTACCACGTGCACCTGCTCACCTACGCGGCGGTGTACCTGACGTTCTGGCACCAGATCACGACCGGCAACGAGTTCGCCGTCGAGCCCGCCGCCAAGACCTTCTGGTACGGGCTGTACGGCGCGGTGACCGCGCTCGTCCTCTGGTACCGGATCCTCACCCCGGTCCGGCTGAACCTGCGGCACCGGATGCGGGTCGAGGCGGTCATCGAGGAGACCCCGGGCATCGTGTCCGTGCTGATCGGCGGGCGCAAGCTGCACCGGATGGGCGCGGAGGCGGGCCAGTTCTTCCGCTGGCGGTTCAAGGCGCCCGGCATGCGCTTCAGTTCGCACCCGTACTCCCTGTCGGCGGCGCCCCGCCCGGACATGCTGCGGATCACCGTCAAGGCGATCGGTGACCACACCTCCCGGCTGCGCGAGCTGAAGCCCGGCACCAAGGTGTGGGCGGAGGGCCCGTACGGCGCGATGACCGCGCAGCGCCGCAGCCGCGGCAAGGTACTGCTGGTCGCGGGCGGTGTCGGCATCACCCCGATGCGGGCTCTGTTCGAGACTCTGCCGGGCGCCTCCGGCGACATCACGCTGCTCTACCGGGCCAACAGCACCCAGGACCTGGCCCTGTGGAGCGAGCTCGCCAAGATCGCCGACGAGCGCGGGGCCAGGCTGATGTACGCGGTCAACAGCCCCGACGGGGAACGCCCCGACATCTCCGCGGAGTCACTCCAGCGGAAAATCCCGGACATCGGCGACCACGACGTCTTCATGTGCGGGCCACCCGGCTTCGCGCAGTCGGTGTACGAGGCACTGCGCGGCGCGGGAGTCCCCGCCCGCCGTATCCATCACGAGTCGTTCGAGATGTGAGCGACGGGACATCAACGGCCCTTCAGGAGCTTGAGAAACGATGAGGAAGTCTCACCCCGTCCGGCGTGCCGTGCTCGCCGGCGCAGCCACCGTCTCCGGGATCGTGCTGCTGCTGTCACTGAAGCCGGCCTCCGACCCGGGCTCCGCCCAGGCCGCGGGCGGTCAGTTCCCGCCCGCGGCCGCCGGGCAGGCCCCGCAGGGCGGTGTGAACGGCGCGGTCACCGGTGACGCGGCGCAGACGCAGTACGGCGCGGTGCAGGTGCGCCTGACCATGAGCGGCGGCAAGATCACTCAGGCCGAGGCCGTCCAGGCCCCCAAGGGCGGCCGCAGCGACCAGATCACCGCCAGCTCCGTGCCCCGCCTCAACCAGGCGGCGGTCGCCGCCCAGAGCGCGGACATCGACGCCGTGTCCGGGGCGACGTACACCAGCGCCGGCTACAAGAAGTCCCTCCAGTCCGCCCTGGACAAGGCCAAGGCCTCGGCCGGCGGCGCGCAGGGCTCGGGCAACGCCCAGACCGTGACCGGCGATGTCGCGCAGACGCAGTACGGCCCGGTCCAGGTCCGCATCACCGTCGCCGGCGGGAAGATCACCAAGGCCGAAGCCGTCCAGGCCCCCAAGGGCGGCCGCAGCGACCAGATCACCTCCGCCTCCGTCCCCCGCCTCAACCAGGCAGCCGTCGCGGCGGGGAGCGCGGAGATCGACGCGGTCTCGGGCGCCACCTACACCAGCGCCGGCTACAAAAAGTCCCTCCAGTCCGCCCTGGACAAGGCTCCGGCAGGGGGCGGTTCCTCCCAGGCCGCCGGCTCCGGGGGCGGCCAGGCCCAGACCCGGACGCTCACCGGCAGCGTGGCGCAGACGCAGTACGGCCCGGTCCAGGTCCGCATCACCGTCGCCGGCGGGAAGATCACCAAGGCCGAAGCCGTCCAGGCCCCCAAGGGCGGCCGCAGCGACCAGATCACCTCCGCCTCCGTCCCCCGCCTCAACCAGGCAGCGGTCGCGGCCGGAAACGCGCAGATCGACGCCGTCTCCGGGGCCACCTACACCAGCGCCGGCTACAAGCAGTCCCTCCAGTCGGCTCTGGACCAGGCCGGTGGCTGACACGGTGGCCGACTCCGCACCGGCTCCCGCCGCGGTACGTCATGCGGAGGAGACGATGGGGACCGTCTTCTCCTTCGACGTCCGCGGCGGGGAACCCGGCGCCGTGCGCGCGGCGGTGGACGAGGCCGTCGCCGGGCTGCACCGGGTCGACGAGGTGTTCAGCACCTACCGCGAGGACAGCCAGGTCTCCCGGCTGCAACGCGGTCGGCTGACGGTCGAGGAGTGCGATCCCGAGGTCGCCGAGGTCCTGGAGCTGGCGGCCGAGGCGGAGCGGCTGAGCGACGGCTGGTTCAGCACGTCGTACGGGGGCCGCCTCGATCCGACCGGCATCGTGAAGGGCTGGGCGGTCGAACGGGCGGCGCGGCAGCTGGCTGCGGTGCCCGGAGTGAGCGGGGTCAGCGTCAACGGCGGCGGTGATGTGCAGCTGCTCGGGGTTCCGGGGGCGCAGCGGCCGTGGCGGGTCGGGATCTCGGATCCCCTGCGGCCGGGGGGTCTCGCGGCGGTGATCTCCGCGGCCGGGGTGGACGAACTGGCCGTGGCCACGTCCGGGACCGCCGAGCGGGGCGCGCATATCGTCGACCCGCGTACGGGGCGTTCGGCCGTGACCGACCTGGTCGCCGTGACGGTGGTGGGGCCTCGGCTGACATGGGCGGACTGCTGGGCCACGGCGGCGTTCGCGATGGGGTCGCGGGAGGGGCTGGCGTGGTTGGAGTCGCTGCCGGGTGTTGAGGCGCTGTTGATTACGGCTGGCGATGAGGTGCGTTGTACTGGGGGGTTGGCTGCGCGGCTGGGGTGAGTGGGGGCGGAGGCCGGGACGTGCCGCTCACCCGCGCTGGCGGGGTGCCGCTGCGCCCACCCGTTCCGCCCTCAGCGGCACGATTGCCCGCAGCCAGTGCCCCGGCAGGCAATGTTCGCCCGTCAAGGAGCGGCGCCCGGTGCGTGCTCTGGGGGTACCCCCTGCTCGAAGAGCTTGGGGGAGTGCCGGCCGGAAGCCCTCGTACTGGATGTACTCGGGCTTTCGGCCGGTGCGGCGAGAGGACGTGCCGGGCCTCCGACGGGGCGAACGTCGCCTGCCGGGGCACTAGGCAGGGGCGCGGGGAACTGCGCGACCAGCCACAGCTCACCCGCGCACGACCACCCCCGGCCACCTCTACGGCGCTCAGTGCCCGTTCTGCGCCAGCCTCAGCAAATGGTCGGCCAGCGCCTGCCCCCCGTCAGGATTCCGGCTGATCAACAGCAGCGTGTCGTCACCGGCGATCGTCCCCAGAATGTCGTGCAGCTCGGCCTGATCGATCGCCGACGCCAGGAACTGTGCGGCCCCCGGAGGAGTCCGCAGGACCACGAGGTTCGCCGAGGCCTCCGCGGAGATCAGCAGCTCCTGCGAGAGCCGCCGCATCCGCTCCTCCTTGGCCGACCCGCCCAGCGGAGCGCGCGGCGTGCGGAAACCGCCCTCGCTCGGCACCGCGTAGATCAGGTCGCCGTCGGAGTTGCGGATCTTCACCGCGTTCAGCTCGTCCAGGTCCCGGGAGAGCGTCGCCTGCGTGACGCTCAGCCCGTCGTCGGCGAGCAGCTTCGCCAGCTGGCTCTGCGACCGCACGGGCTGCCGGTTGAGGATGTCCACGATCCGGCGGTGGCGTGCGGTGCGGGTCTGCGGCACGGCGGGCCCGTTCGCCCCCGGCTGCTCGTGGTCCTGCGCCTGGCTCATCGTCGTCTCATTCCCCGGATCGTCCGTCCCCGTCGGCTGCTGCGTCGAGGACGCCGGGCAGTACCCGGAGGAAGGCGTCCACCTCGTCGTCGCCGATGTTCAGCGGCGGCATGAGCCGTACGACATCGGGAGCGGGCGCGTTCACCAGGAGGCCGGCGTCCTGAGCCGCCTGCTGCACCTGGGGCGCGAGCGGCTCGGTGAGCACGATACCCAGGAGGAGACCCGCGCCCCGGACGAAATCGATCAACTCGTGACCGAGGCCCTCGATCCCGTCCCGCAACTTCTCGCTCTGCCGCTTGACGTTCTGCAGCAACCCCTCGTTCTCGATGGTGTCGAGGACGGCGAGCCCGGCGGCGCAGGCGACGGGGTTGCCGCCGAAGGTCGTGCCGTGGTGGCCGGGCTGGAGCAGCTCGGCGGCGCGTCCGAAGGCGACGGTCGCGCCGAGCGGCAGTCCGCCGCCGAGGCCCTTGGCGAGGGTGACGACGTCGGGGAGCACGCCTTCGTGAGCCTGGTACTCGAACCAGTGGCCGGTCCGGCCGACGCCGGTCTGCACCTCGTCGAGGACGAGCAGCGCGCCGGTGGCGGCGGTGATGGCCCGGGCCGCCTTGAGGTAGCCGGCGGGCGGGACCACGACTCCGTTCTCGCCCTGGACCGGCTCGATCACGACGAGGGCCGTCTCGTCCGTCACCGCGGCGGCCAGCGCCTGCGCGTCGCCGTACGGGACGTGCGTGACGTCGCCGGGCAGGGGCAGGAAGGGTTCCCGCTTGCCGGGCTGGCCGGTGAGCGCGAGGGCGCCCATGGTGCGGCCGTGGAAGCCGCCCTGGGTCGCGACCATGTGGGTCCGCCCGGTGAGCCGGCCGATCTTGAAAGCGCCCTCGTTCGCCTCGGCGCCGGAGTTGCAGAAGTAGACCTTGCCGTCGCGGCCGAAGAGCTGGAGCAGCCGTTCGGCGAGCACGACCGGCGGCTCGGCGACGAACAGGTTGGAGACATGGCCGAGGGAGGCGATCTGCCGGCTCACGGCCTCGACGACGGCCGGGTGGGCGTGGCCGAGCGCGTTGACCGCGATGCCGCCGACGAAGTCGAGGTACTGCTTGCCGTCGGCGTCCCAGAGCTTGGTGCCCTCACCGCGGACGAGCGGGAGCCTCGGGGTGCCGTAGTTGTTCATGAGCGCGCCCTGCCACCGCGCGGTCAGTTCCTGGTTGCTCACGACTCCCCCTGTCCGCCCGGTCCCTCGGGCTTCTCGTCGGCCACGACCATCGTGCCGATCCCCTCGTCGGTGAAGATCTCCAGCAGGATCGAGTGCTGGACCCGGCCGTCGATGACCCGGGCGGTGGTGACGCCGCCCCGTACGGCGTGCAGGCAGCCCTCCATCTTCGGCACCATGCCGGAGGACAGGTCCGGCAGCAGCCGCTCCAGCTCCGAGGCGGTGAGGCGGCTGATCACCTCGTCGCTGTTCGGCCAGTCCTCGTAGAGTCCCTCGACGTCCGTGAGAACCATGAGGGTTTCGGCGCCCAGTGCAGCAGCGAGTGCCGCAGCCGCCGTATCAGCATTGACGTTGTAGACATGTCCGTCGTCCTGGGAGCGGGCGATCGAGGAGACGACCGGGATGCGGCCGTCGGCGAGCAGGGCCTCGATCGCGCCGGTGTCGATGGCGGTGATCTCGCCGACCCGCCCGATGTCGACCAGTTCGCCGTCGATCTCGGGCTGGTGCTTGGTGGCGGTGATGGTGTGCGCGTCCTCGCCCGTCAGGCCGACGGCGAGGGGGCCGTGCTGGTTGAGCAGCCCGACCAGCTCGCGCTGCACCTGGCCGGCCAGCACCATCCGTACGACGTCCATGGCGTCCTCGGTGGTCACCCTGAGGCCGGCCTTGAACTCGCTGACGATGCCGTGCTGGTCGAGGGCGGCGCTGATCTGCGGGCCGCCGCCGTGCACGACGACGGGCTTGAGGCCGGCGTGGTGCAGGAACACCACGTCCTGGGCGAAGGCGGCCTTGAGGTCCTCGTCGACCATGGCGTTGCCGCCGAACTTGATGACGACCGTCTTGCCGTTGTGGCGGACCAGCCACGGCAGCGCCTCGATGAGGATCTGGGCCTTGGGCAGCGCGGTGTGTTTGCGGGTGGTGCTCATGACGAATACGCGCTGTTCTCGTGGACGTAGTCCGCGGTGAGGTCGTTGGTCCAGATGGTGGCGGTCTCGGACCCGGCGGCGAGGTCGGCCACGATGTGCACCTCGCGGTAGCGCATGTCGACCTTGTCGCGGTCCTCGCCGACACCGCCGTTCTTGCAGACCCAGACGCCGTTGATGGCGACGTTCAGCTGGTCGGGCTCGAAGGCGGCCTTCGTCGTGCCGATCGCGGAGAGCACGCGGCCCCAGTTGGGGTCCTCACCGTGGATCGCGCACTTGAGGAGGTTGTTGCGGGCGATGGAGCGGCCCACCTCGACGGCGTCGTCCTCGGTCGCGGCGTTGATCACCTCGACCCTGATGTCCTTGCTGGCTCCCTCGGCGTCCCGGATCAGCTGCTGCCCGAGGTCGTCGCAGACCTGCCGGACGGCCTCGGCGAACTCGTCGTACTCCGGGGTGACTTCGGCCGAGCCGGAGGCGAGCAGCAGCACGGTGTCGTTGGTGGACATGCAGCCGTCGGAGTCGACCCGGTCGAAGGTCGTACGGGTGGCCGCCCGCAGGGCCTTGTCGAGTACGTCGTTGTCCAGGGCCGCGTCGGTGGTGAGGACGACGAGCATGGTGGCGAGGCCGGGAGCGAGCATGCCCGCGCCCTTGGCCATGCCGCCGACGGTCCAGCCGTCCTTGGTCACGACGGACGTCTTGTGGACGGTGTCGGTGGTCTTGATGGCGATGGCGGCCTTCTCACCGCCGTGCTCGGAGAGCTGGGCGGCGGCCGTCTCGACGCCCGGCAGCAGCTTGTCCATCGGCAGGAGCACGCCGATGAGGCCGGTCGAGCAGACGGCGACCTCGATGGCGCCCCGCCCGAGGACCTCGGCGACCTTCTCGGCCGTCGCGTGGGTGTCCTGGAAGCCCTTCGGACCCGTGCAGGCGTTGGCACCGCCGGAGTTGAGGACGACGGCGGAGACCTGACCGCTCTTGAGCACCTGCTCGGACCACAGGACCGGGGCGGCCTTCACACGGTTGGAGGTGAAGACGCCGGCGGCGGCGCGGCGGGGCCCGGTGTTGACCACGAGGGCCAGGTCGGGGTTGCCGTTCTCCTTGATCCCGGCGGCGATACCCGCCGCCGTGAATCCCTTCGCTGCCGTCACACTCACGGCGCAACTCCGATCGTCGTCAGTCCGGTGGTCTCGTCGAGCCCCAGGGCGATGTTCATGCTCTGGACGGCACCGCCGGCGGTGCCCTTGGTGAGGTTGTCGATGGCGCTGATCACGATGATCCGTCCGGCGGACGCGTCGTACGCGACCTGCACCTGAACGGCGTTCGAACCGTAGACGGACGCCGTGGCGGGCCACTGTCCCTCGGGCAGCAGGTGCACGAAGGGCTCGTCGGCGAAGGCCTTCTCGTAGGCGGCGCGCAGGGACTCGGCGGTGACGCCGTCCGTCGCCTTCGCGCTGCACGTGGCGAGGATGCCGCGGGGCATCGGCGCGAGGGTCGGCGTGAAGGAGACGGAGACCGGCTCGCCGGCGGCCGCGCTGAGGTTCTGGGTGATCTCGGGGGTGTGCCGGTGCCCGCCGCCGACGCCGTACGGGGACATCGAGCCCATGACCTCGCTGCCCAGCAGGTGCGGCTTGGGCGCCTTGCCCGCGCCGGAGGTGCCGGACGCGGCGACGATCACGGCCTCGGGCTGGGCGAGCCCGGCGGCGTAGGCCGGGACGAGCGCCAGCGACACGGCCGTGGGGTAGCAGCCGGGCACCGCGACGCGCTTGGACCCCTCCAGCGCGGCGCGGGCGCCCGGCAGTTCGGGAAGGCCGTAGGGCCAGGTTCCGGCGTGCGCGGAGCCGTAGAACTTCTCCCAGGCGGCGGCGTCCGTCAGCCGGAAGTCGGCGCCCATGTCGATCACCAGCACGTCCGGCCCGAGCCGCTCGGCGACGGCGGCGGACTGCCCGTGGGGCAGTGCGAGAAACACGACGTCGTGGCCGTCGAGGACCTCGGGGGTGGTCTCCTGGAGCACTCGTCCGGCCAGGGGCAGCAGGTGCGGCTGGAGCGCACCGAGCTTCTGCCCCGCGTTGGAGTTGCCGGTCAGGGCGCCGATCTCGACCTCGGGATGCGCCAGGAGCAGACGCAGCAGTTCCCCGCCCGCGTATCCACTCGCTCCGGCCACCGCCGCACGTACCGCCATGGAACCTCCTCCTTAGAGGGCATGACTATACGTTTCACCGCAGGTTTATGCAATCTCATCCTCGAGCGGGCCTGGCGCGCCCCCAGGAAACCGGCTTTGTCCGGAACATGATCACAGGTTAGGGTCCCCCGTCGCGTATACAGGGGATCACAGCAGGTGGGGGACATGGCCGAAGAAGTCGGCGGGCACGTCAAAGGTCCGAACGCATGGAGACAGGCCTTCGCGGCCATAGCGCTGGCCGGGGCACTCGGTGGCGCTCTGTGGGCGTCCGAGGAGCTGTCCGGAAACGGTAGTGGCCCGCCGCCCGCCACCTGCTCCGACGAGGACGCCGGGAAGGCCGCGGGGCGAGTGACCGGGAAGCAGCTGTGCGAGGCACTGCACCGCCCCGACCTCGCCGCTCTGCTCGGCACGCCGACGGAGATCGCGAAGGCCGCCAGCGGCGGCGACAGCTCGTTCAAGCCCGCCGGTGGCAAGGAGATCGCCACACCCTCGGCGCAGGTCGAGTTCGACACCTACACCGTGACGCTGTCGGCGACCTACGACGGTCTCCCGGTCGCCGGGTCCCACACGTTGCTGGGGGACGGCGCCGAGCAGCGGAAGGTGCTGGACCGGCCGGCCGTCCTCTACTCGGACCGCACCATCAGCATCAGGTTCCGCCTCGACGGGAGCGACAGCGAGACCGGCCCCGGTGTCCCGGCCCGGGTCCTCACCGTGGCGCAGGACGCGAAGGACAGCGGCGGTTCGCTCGATGTGACGCTGTGGCGCGCGGACGGAGCGGTGCCGGACGACGCCGTCCTGCTGCGCGTCGCGGAGAAGGTGCTGCCGACGGTCCCGGGATGGACCGCCGGCCGGTGACGGCCGTGGGCCGCCGTCCCGGGGACGACGGCCCACGAGGGACCCGCTACCTCTGCTTGATCCGCAGGAAGGTGACGGAGTTCGCCGGGAAGGTGTAGGTGAACTTTCCGGCCACGCCACGGAAGGTGGACGTCACCGGCGTCACCGGCGTGTCCGTCTCCGTGTTGACGGCGTCCTCCTCGGCGGCCAGCGTGGTCACGCGGGCCGTGGAGGCGACCTTCGCGCCACCCAGGTCGACGGCCGTGCGAGCCTCGGCGGACTGGGCGTTGACGACCTTGACGATCAGGTCACCGGTCTTGGCATCCTTGGTGACGACCTGGCGGAACGGCTCGGCCGGCTTGTCGTCCTTGAAGCTGCCCCACTCCTTGCCGTCCAGGAACAGGGTGACCTGGCGGCCGCGCACCTTGATGTCGATGTCGTAGGCGCGGCCCGTCTCGATCGACCCGGCCTTCGTCATCAGCGTGCCCTTGCCGCCGTCGACAGCCTGCTCGATCGCGGACTGGGTGTTGTTCCAGCCGCCCAGGTTCCACCAGTAGTAGTTGCCGGTGTCCTTGACGCCGAAGGCGACGAGGAAGCCCTCCTTGCCGGACTTCTTGGTGGCCTTCACATGCAGGTCGTAGTCCTTCCAGGCCGGGTCGCCCGCCGTGACCAAGGTGTTCTCGGTGGCGGTGTCGGTCTGGACGTACTGCCCGTCCTGGAT
Organism: Streptomyces azureus; assembly: GCF_001270025.1. Lineage (NCBI taxonomy): Bacteria > Bacillati > Actinomycetota > Actinomycetes > Kitasatosporales > Streptomycetaceae > Streptomyces > Streptomyces azureus. The sequence goes on from NZ_DF968401.1 coordinate 31,817, forward strand.
GCTCCAGCTGCCACGGCCGCTGGTGGTCCACTTCGAGGCGTCACCGGAGAAGTCGTCGCTCATCAGGGTCGAGCCGTCAGCGGCGGTGACCTTGACGTCGTCGTACGCGGCGCTGGTCGCCCACGTGGACAGGCCGACGGCACCCGTGATCGGGCCGCTGACGTCCGGCGTGCCGGTCGCCTTCGACGGAACCACGCGGTCGCCGACGTTGGTCATGAACAGCTTCTGGACCTCGTAGTTGGCCGAGTTCCAGGAGGCCCGGTTGTTGAACCAGATCATGTCCGGCCGCCACTGGACGTAGTCCTCGTTGGCGAGCAGGGGGGCGTAGGAGGCCAGCTTGACGATGTCCGCGTTGCGCTCCAGACCGGTCATGAAGGCGGCCTCGGACAGGCCGTTCTTCCAGGCGTTGCCCTGGGAGGCGTACTCGCCGAGGAAGACCTTGGGGCCCTTGCGGTCGTAGGAGTCGTAGCGGTCGTTGTTCTGCAGGAACCAGTTCGGGCTGTTGTAGTAGTGCTCGTCGACCATGTCGACCTTGCCCTCGCGGTTGAGCTGCCAGGCCGTGTCGAAGGTCGTGCCGGCGTCGTCCGGGCCCGAGTTGGAGATGACGGTGATGTCCGGGTACTTGGCCTTGATGGCCGCCCGGAACTGCTCGAAGCGGGCGAAGAACTCCTTGGGGAGGTTCTCCTCGTTGCCGACCCCGAGGTGGGTCAGGTGGAAGGGCTTGGGGTGGCCCATCTGCGCCCGCACCTTGCCCCACTTGGAGGTCGCCGGGCCGTTGGCGAACTCGATGAGGTCGAGGGTGTCCTGGATGTGCCGCTTGAGCAGGGCGTCGTCGTCGGTGGCCTTGTTCTGGCCGCAGCCGGTCACCAGGGCCGGGACGACGGGCAGCGGCATGGCGCCGATGTCCTCGGAGAAGCGGAAGTACTCGTAGTAGCCGAGGCCGTAGCTCTGGTTGTAGCCCCAGAAGTTGGCGTTGGTGGCGCGCTCCTCTACGGGCCCGATGGTGTCCTTCCACTGGTAGCTGCGCTTGCGCTGCCAGTTCGAGGCCTCGCTGTAGTCCTCCATGGAGCCGGTGTTGACCAGGCAGCCGCCGGGGAAGCGGACGAAGCCGGGCTTCAGGGCGGCGATCTTCTCGGCGAGGTCCTTGCGCAGGCCGTTCGGCTGGTTCTTGTAGGTGTCGCGCGGGAAGAGCGATATCTCGTCGAGCGCGGCGGCGTTCACCGAGGCGACGGCGAGACGGCCGCGGTTGCTGGTGCGGGTCGCGGTGAAGGTGGCCTTGTACTTGGCCCAGCCGCCCTTGACGGCCACCTGCCGGGCGGTCGCCAGCGTGCCCGCCGTGTCCTTGAGGGAGACGGTGAGCGTGCTGCCGCCCTCGGCGCGGGCCCACACGGAGAAGTCGTACTTCTTGCCCTGCTCGACCCGGATGCCGGTGTTGTAGCCGGCGTTCGTCACGGAGGAACCGGCGCCCAGGGAGAGGTAGTTGCGGTTGCGCTCGTTGAGGCGGCCCGAGTCGTTCACGACCTCGGCCGTGCCGCCGACCGCCCACGAGGTCAGGGGCGTGTAGGAGCCGTTGTCGGCGGTGGAGTACTCGAAGGAGCGGTTCTGCACGAGCTCGGCGTACAGACCGCCGTCGGCGGCCCGGTTGATGTCCTCGAAGAAGACGCCGTACATCGTGTCGTCGATCGCCGCGCCCTTGGCGGACGGGTCGACGGTGATCGCGTAGTCGGGGACGTCCTCGGCGTGCGCGGGGGCCGGTACGAGGGCTGCTGCCGTCAGGAGCGCGGTGGTCGTGAGACCGACTCTCCATCGGGTGCGGGCGGTGCGTGGCATGGATACTCCGCGGCTCTCTTGTAGAGGAGTGTTCGAAATATCAGACATTGATCAGCACTTCGAACGGCAAGATAGGGAGGGGGCGGATGCGCGTCAATGGGTCGCGCAGCAACGGCTGGGACGGAGAGCGGTACGGGATGGGCGAGTTCCGGCCAGTGCCGGACGTACTGGGGTATCTGGCCGGGCGCTGGCGCGTGGCCCGGTCGGTGCGGGAGCTCGCGAGCGGTGAGCGGGGGGAGTTCTCCGGGACCACCGTGTTCGCCGCGGAGGAGGACCGCGGGCTGCTGCACCACGAGTCCGGCACCTTCGTCTGGCAGGGCGTCGCCCGGCCCGCCGAGCGGACGCTGCGGTTCCTGCCGGGCCCGGGCGGCACGGCGGACGTGCGGTTCGCGGACGGGCGGCCGTTCCACGACCTGGACCTGACGTCCGGACGGCACGTCGCCGACCACCGCTGCGCGGCGGACCTCTACCGCGGCGAGTTCACCGTCCGCGACGCGGACCACTGGCGGACGGTGTGGCACGTACGCGGCCCGGCCAAGGACCTCGTCCTGCGCACCGACTACACCCGCGAGGTCTGAAACCGGCTACGCCCGCCAAGTCCGAGCCGGCTACGCGCGTGACGACTGAGCCGACACCCCGTCGAAGCGCAGGTTCCAGCGCCCCGCCCGGCCCGTCACGGAGGTCGTCGACAGCGGGCGGACGTCGATGTTCCAGTACGTCGAGAGCGGTGCCTTCAGGGCGTACACCAGGGCGGCGCGGATCACGGACGGCTCGGCGACCGCCACGACCCGGCAGCCGTCCTCGACGGGCCGGGTGTCGAGCCAGCCGCCGACGCGGGTGATGAAGTCCACCAGCGGCTCACCGCCGTGCGGTGTGGCGCGCGGGTCGGCGAGCCAGGCGTCCACCGCCTCCGGCTCCCGGGCCATCGCCTCGCCCAGGGTCAGCCCGCGCCACCGGCCCATGTCGCAGTCCCGCAGGCCTAGTTGCACGAGCGGCGCGTACCCGAGCCCCTCCCCCGTCGCACGGCTGCGCGGGGTCGGCGAGCAGTAGCGCAGCTCGGCCGCGGCGAGCGGCAGCAGTTCGTGGGCGACGCGCTCCACCTCACCCCAGCCGGCCTGGTCCAGCGGCCGGTCGTCCTCGAAGCGCTCGGCGAGCAGCGGGGAGCTGCGCGCGGCGGCGACGAACGTGACCCGAAGTGGCATGCGGCGATGGTGGGTGCCGCAAGTGCGCAGGTCAAGAGGTGTTACCCAGGAGTTACCCAGGGTGCACCGACCCTCACTGGCCGAAGATGAGAGCCATCCAGTGCTCGGGCCGCTCCAGCGCCGCGAACCCGAGCTTCTCGTAGACCCCGTGCGCGTCGTGCGTGGCGAGCAGGACCCGCCGCACCCCGTACTCCCGCAGCTCGTCCCGTACGGCCGCGACGAGCGCGCTGCCGACACCTTTGCCGCGCACCGACGGGTCGACGTACACGTCGCACAGCCACCCGAAGGTCGCCCGGTCCGTGATGACCCGGGCGTATGCCACCTGCTCGCCCGACACCGTCTCGTACACGCCGAAGTTGAGCGAACCCTCGATCGCCCGGTCCTGCTTCTCGCGCGGGCGGCCCAGCGCCCAGTACGCGTCGGTGGACAGCCAGTGGTGGACCCGCTCGGCGTCGACGCGGGCGGGGTCGGTGGAGATCTCGTAGCCCTCGGGCAGGCTCGGCGTGTCGGTCATGACGGGATGCTTGCAGGTCGGCGCCCACGCGTCGAACGCTTAACCCAGCACCTCGTCACAGGCCGCGCGCAGCCGCCGTACCCCCTCCGCGATTTCGCCGGTCTCGGCGACCGCCGCGAAGCTCAGCCGGATGTGCGGGGCCGGCGGCTCGGCGCTGAAGTAAGGGCGGCCGGGGGTGATGGCGACGCCCGCGCGCAGGGCGGCGGAGGTAAGGGCCGCTTCTCCCCCAGAGCCGAAAGCCTGGGCGGTGCCCCCAGTGCCATCCGGCAGGCGCGGCCACAGGTGGTAGCCGCCGGACGGCACGTGCGGCAGGGCGAGTTCCGGCAGGTGCAGCGCGAGCGCGGCGGTCATCGTGTCCCGGCGCGTCCTCAACTCGGCGGACACCGCTCGCAGATGGCGCGGCCAGGCGGGCGAGCCGACGAGCTCGAGTGCCGCCTCCTGAAGGGGCCGGGGCACGAAGAAGGTGTCGACGACCTGGATCGCGCGCAGCCGCTCCAGAACCGGGCCGCGCGCGGCCAGGGCGCTGACCCGGAAGCTCGGCGAGGTCGCCTTGGTCAGCGAGCAGACATGGACGACGACACCGTCGGGGTCGTCGGCGGCCAGCGGGCGCGGCAGCGGCCCCGCGTCCTCGTGCACGAGCCGCCGCACGAAGTCGTCCTCGACGACGAACGCGCCCGCCGCGCGGGCGATGCCCAGCACCTCGCGGCGCCGCTCGGGCGCGAGCACGGCACCGGTGGGGTTCTGGAAGAGCGGCTGGCAGACGAAGGCCGGAGCGCCGGTGGCCCGGAACGCGTCGGCGAGCAGTGCCGGTTTCACCCCGTCCGCGTCCACCGGGACGGGCACCGGGCGCATGCCCGCGGCACGGGCGATGGCGAGCATGCCGGGATAGGTCGGCGACTCGACGAGGACGGGGGCGCCGGGCGGGGCGAGGGCGCGCAGGGCGGTGGTGAGCGCGGACTGCCCGCCCGCGGTGACCAGCACTTCGGCGGCCGTGAAGGACCCGCCGATGCCCCGCGCGAACCACTCCCGCAGCTCCGGCAGCCCCTCGACCGGCGGGCGCCCCCAGGCGCCGGGACGACGCCCGGCGCGTGACAGGGCGGCGGCCATCGCGCGCTCCGGCTGCAACGACGGGTGCAGATAGCCGCCGTTGAACTCGATCACGCCGGGCGGCGGGGCGGCCAGCGAGACCAGCACCCCGGAGGCGTCCACCGAGCGCGGTACGAGGTCGGCGGCACCGTCCGCGCTGAGCGCGACCTCCTGCCAGGAGGTGTCCCCGGCGGGGGCCGGTGCCGTGCGGGCCTGCGCGCGGAACGCGCCCGCGCCGGGCCGGGTGACCACCAGCCCCTCCGCGGCGAGCTGCGCCAGCGCCCGCGACACGGTCACGGGGCTCACCCGGAACCGCTCGACCAGGGCCCGACTCGACGGCAGCTTTCCACCTGGCGAGTAGCGGTTGAGTTCCCGCCGCAGCTGTTCTGCCAGTTCATCGACGCTGCTACGCTCTTGCATGAGAGTGAAGAGTAGCGCTACTACCGCATCCCGGATAGCAGTCGCCACGGAGGGGGGCCGGGCCGGTCTCGGCACCCTCCAGGCCGCCCTGGGCGTCATCGCCTTCTCCCTCACCTTCCCCGCCACGGCCTGGGGTCTGGAGGGCTTCGGGCCCTGGTCGCTGGTCGCCGTACGGAGTGTCCTGGCCGCGGTGATCGCGGGCGGTGCACTGCTCGCCCTTCGCGTCCCGCTGCCCGACCGCCGCCACTGGTTCGGTCTCGCGGTCGTCGCGGCCGGTGTCGTCCTCGGTTTCCCGCTGCTCACCACGCTGGCGCTGGAAACCTCGACCACCGCGCACGCCGCCGTCGTGGTCGGACTGCTCCCCCTGACCACCGCTCTCTTGTCCGCCCTGCGCGTCGGCACCCGGCCCTCGCGCACCTTCTGGGCGGCGGCCCTCGCCGGCGCGGCGGCGGTGCTGGCCTTCACCGTGCAGCAGAGCGGCGGCGCGCTGAGCACGGCCGACCTGTACCTCTTCGCGGCACTGCTGGTGTGCGCGGCCGGCTACACCGAGGGCGGCCGGCTGGCCCGGGTCATGCCGGGCTGGCACGTCATCGGCTGGGCGCTGGTGCTGTGCCTGCCGCTGACCGTGCCCGTCGCCGCGCTCGCGCTGACGCAGGAACCCGTGCACCTCACCGCGCACAGCGTCACCGGGCTGCTGTGGGTCGCAGCGGGCTCGCAGTTCCTCGGGCTGGTCGTCTGGTACCGGGGCATGGCCGCCGTCGGCATCCCGAAGGCCAGCCAGTTGCAGCTCGCTCAGCCCCTGCTCACACTGGTGTGGTCGGTGCTGCTGCTGGGCGAGCACCTGACGGTGGCCGCCCCGCTGACAGCCGCGGCGGTGCTGGTCTGCATCGCCGTCACGCAACGGGCACGCGGCTGAGCGGGGCACGCCCGGCCCCCTGCCGAGCGGCGCCCCCGGCCGTAGACTCAAAGGCCACGGACCGCTGCTCCACACATCGTGAGGAGGCCCCAGATGCGCGCAACCGTGGGCGACCAGCTTGTCCAGCACGGCAGGGTGGTCGGTCAGCACGACAAGGTCGGCGAGATCGTCGAAGTGCTGGGCCAGGAGGGCAGCCCCCCGTACCGCGTCCGGTTCGAGGACGGGCACGAGGGCGTGTGCTCGCCGGGACCCGACACCGAGATCCGGCACCGGGAGACCACCACCGGGCCGTGATTCAGTGCGGCGGCGGCGCCGGCTGCCCGTAGTGGTCGGCGACCACCCTCGCCATCGCCCCGATCCGATCGGTCGCCATGTCCTTGGCGGCGAAGAAGACGTGCCCGCGCACCTGTGCGTGCTCCCTGGCCAGCGTCAGGTGCCGGGACAGTTCGGCCGGGTCCTGCCAGGCCGCGGGCTGCGCCGGGTCACCGGCCTTGTACAGCGCCTCCCCCACGTAGAGCCGCGTCGAGGTGCCGCGCGCGACCTCCGCCCACCAGGGCACCAGTTTCGCGTAGTCGGCGGCGGCGAAGCCGATGTTCCAGTACAGCTGCGGGACGATGTAGTCGATCCAGCTCTCGCGCACCCACTTGCGTGTGTCCGCGTGCAGGTCGTCGTAGGTCTGCACGCCCGCCCGGGTGTCCGAGCCGCGCGGGTCGGCGGCGGCGTTGCGCCACACGCCGAAGGGGCTGATGCCGAAGGGGGTGCCGGGCCGGACCTGCTTGATGCGGTCCGCCGTCTCCCGGACCAGCTTGTCGATGTTGTCCCGCCGCCACGCGGCCCGGTCCGGGAAGCCGGCGCCGTACTCGTCGTAGGCCGAGTCGTCGTCGAAGGTCTGGCCCGCCACCGGGTACGGGTAGAAGTAGTCGTCGAAGTGGACGCCGTCCACGGGGTACTTCTCCACCGCGTCGAGCATCGCGTCCTGCACGAAGCCCCGGACCTCGGGCAGCCCCGGGTTGTAGTAGAGCTTCCCGCCGTACGTCACCACCCAGTGCGGGTTCCTGCGGGCGGGGTGGCCGGCGGCCAGCCGGGTCGGGTCGGCGTGAGCGGCGACCCGGTACGGGTTGAACCAGGCGTGCAGCTTCAGACCGCGGGCGTGGGCCTCCTCCACGGCCGTGCCCAGCGGGTCCCAGCCGGGGTCCTGGCCCTGGGTGCCGGTGAGGTACTGCGACCACGGCTCGTACGGCGAGGGCCACAGGGCGTCAGCCGTGGGCCGGACCTGGAAGATCACGGTGTTGAGCCGGCTGCGGACCGCCCTGTCGAGGTGGGTGATCAGCTCGGCCCGCTGCTGCGCGGCGGTCAGCCCCGGCTTCGACGGCCAGTCGCGGCCCGCCACGGTGGCGAGCCACACACCCCGCATCTCGGCGGCCGCCCTGTCGTCGCCGCTGCCGCCCCGCTTGGGCGCGGCCGACGCCGGAGGCACCATCGTGAAAGCCGACAGCGCCGCCACCGCGAACGCCCTGCGTGACACTCGTCCCATCCGCATGCCCCAAAAAGCCGCGGATCCGCCCGGTCGCGGATCGCTCCGCGCCCAGCATGCCCGAACCGGACCCGACCCCCGCGATCGATCATCGATACTTGGGAGTAACGTGCACGAACGGAGCAGGCACCGGAATCCGGAGCACCTGCCCAGAAGTGGATCAGCGGCGAAAGGGACGATGTGACGGACACCCCAGCGGGAGACATTGCACGCGTCGGAGTCGTGGGCTGCGGTCAGATGGGCGCGGGGATCGCCGAGGTGTGCGCCCGGTCCGGTCTGGACGTCATGGTCGCCGAGACCACCGGCGAGGCCCTGGAGATCGGCCGGACCCGGCTGTTCAACTCCCTGGCCAAGGCGGCCGAGCGCGGCAAGATCACCGAGGAGGAGCTGGAGGCCACCCAGGCCCGCCTGAGCTTCACCACGGACCTCGGCGAGTTCGCCGACCGCGACCTGGTGATCGAGGCCGTCGTCGAGAACGAGCAGGTCAAGACCGAGATCTTCCAGGTGCTCGACCAGGTCGTGACCCGGCCCGACGCCATCCTGGCCTCCAACACCTCCTCCATCCCGCTGGTGAAGCTGGCGGTGGCGACCTCGCGGCCCGACCAGGTCATCGGCATCCACTTCTTCAACCCGGCCCCGGTGCAGAAGCTCGTCGAGCTGATCCCGGCCCTCACCACGTCCGAGGGCACGCTGAGCCGGGCCCAGCTGTTCACCGAGAAGCTGCTGGGCAAGCACGCGATCCGCGCCCAGGACCGCTCCGGCTTCGTGGTGAACGCGCTGCTGATCCCGTACCTGCTCTCCGCGATCCGGATGTTCGAGACGGGCATCGCCAGCCGCGAGGACATCGACAACGGCATGGAGATGGGCTGCGCCCACCCGATGGGCCCGCTGAAGCTCTCCGACCTCATCGGCCTGGACACGGTCGCCTCGGTGGCCCAGTCGATGTACGAGGAGTACAAGGAGCCCCTGTACGCCGCTCCCCCGCTCCTCCAGCGCATGGTCGACGCGGGCCGGCTGGGCCGCAAGACGGGGTCCGGCTTCTACACGTACGACTGACCGCCCGGCCGGGGCCGCCACCTCAACGCCGCCGTTCCTCCGGCCACGGCCGGAACCGGCGGCGTCCCCATTCGGCGGCCTGCTCGTTGAGGCGGCTGCGCAGCCAGCCCATCCAGAGGGCGAGCGGAGGGGGCACGAGAGCGAGCAGCAGCGCCGTCCCCCACCCCTGCCCGCCGGAGGAGTACCGGAGCACCACGACCGACAGCGCGTAGAGCGCCAGCGCGTACGCCGCGTTCTTCTGCCACTTCGTCATGCGCTCCGGGTACCCCGAGGCTGATTACTGACGGTCAGAATTCGGCCAAGTCACGGGCCCAGCACCTGAATTGGTGCCGGGCCCGTGGCATTCACACACCGTGTGCGCGCCGGGCTCGCATATGCCCGTCGCACACTCTCCCCAGGCGTCCACCAGGCGAGTTGACTCCCAGTGCGCATGCAAGGGATGTGCAATGACTACGGAAAGGAGCGGACTCGTGGCCGTCGATCCCGAGCATCCGGTCGTCCATGGAGAACTCGCAGAGTTACGACGCCGCCTCGACGTGGCGTACGCCCGTGTCGAGGGCGGGCTGGCTCTGCTCAGCCACCGCACCGAGGAGACCGCCAAGGAACTCGACGAGCTCAACACCCGGATCAACTCACTGGAACACGCGCGCTGGCCGCTGCCCGCGGTCGCCGCCCTCACCGCCGTGGGTGCCCTCGTCGTGGCGATCTGGCAGGCACTGGGACGTTAGCTCAGGGCAACGTGTCCTGACCGAGCCTGAGATGGTGCAGCAGCAGTAACGCGGCCGCCATGTTGGCGGCCGGGACCTCCCCGCGGGCGACCATGTCGGGGACGAGCTTGAGCGGAACCCATTCCCGGCGATCCGACTCGAAGTCGTCCACGGGGTGCCCGACGTACTCGCCCTCGTCGGCCCAGTACACGTGGTGCCGGGCGTCGGTGAGCCCGTTGGACGGCTCCACGCTCATGAGGTGGTGCAGCGGTCCCGGCCGCCAGCCGGTCTCCTCCTCCAGCTCCCTGGCGGCCGCGCGGGCGATGTCCTCGCCGTCCTCGACGACGCCCGCCGCGAGTTCCCACCCCCAACTGTCGGTGATGAAGCGGTGCCGCCAGAGGAGCAGCACCTCGTTGGCCTCGTTCACGACCGTGGCCACGGCAACGGGCCGCAGCCGTATGAGGAAGTGGTCGAGGTGCCGGCCGTCCGGCAGTTCGACATCCGCGAGATTGACGCTGAACCAGCGGTTTGAGTACACAGTTTGTTCGTTGCGTTTCGTCCACTGCACGGTTCTGCCACCTTCCGTCGAGTAAGTGGCAATATCGCAGCAGGGATGGAGGGACAGCAGGCGCACGGGAAGTCGCTCGGGTTGACGCGGGCGCCCGTAGCCCGGGTCTACAACGGTACGCGCAGTGCCCCGTCGATGAGTTCCGCGGCCTCGGCCGTGCCCGAGCAACCGCTGCGCACCAGGTGCTCCCGCACCGCGCGCAACCGGTCGCGCAGCCGCTGGGACTCCATGCCGCGGGCCTGCTCGGCCATCTGCACGGCGATGGCCACGGCCTTGTCCGCGTTACCCTGCCGCAGCTCGATCGTGCTGAGCATGGCCAGCCGGTGCACCCGGCCGCGGTCGTGCGCCGGGTTGTCGACCGCGGCCGCGGCATGCTCCCCGGCGGCCGCGATCTCCCCGAGACTCAGCAGCGCCTCCGCCACCTGGACGTTGACCAGCCCAGGCTGGACATAGCCGGTCTCGTCGGGCTCGTAGCCGCGCCGGATGCGGGCAGCGGCCTGCTCGGCCCGCCGGATGCAGGACAGGGCGCTCGTGCCGTCGCCGAGATGCGCGTACGCCTTGGCCTGCATCGCGTACAGGTCGGAGGCGAGCGCCGGGGTGATGTGCTTGCCGGCGGCCCGCAGCGCGGCCTCCGCGAAGGCGACGGCCTGCCGGTACTCCCGCATGAACAGCGACTGGTTGACCAGCAGCGCGATGATGTAGGCGCCGAGCCCCCGGTCACCACTGGCCTTGGCGAGCCGCAGGGCCTGGTGGAAGTAGCGCTGCGCGAGGCCGTGCGCGTCGGAGTCGTAGGCGCAGATCCCGGCGACGGCCACCAACCCGCCCGTGGCCCGGTGCAGTTGGCGCCCCGTCTCATCGGTGTAGCTGCCGCGCAGCAGCGGCGCCGCCTCGGCGTTGAGGAAGCCGACGATGCGCGCCCGTGTCGCGATGCCCCCGGCCTTGCGGTACATCTGCTCGTAGTGCGTACGGGCGGCCCGCAGCATCTCCAGGTCGCCTGGGGTGACCCGGTGTCTGCCGCCGCGGGAGACGTCCACGTCCTCGGGCGGGTTCTCCCACTCCCACACCGGCATGACGGCGGGCGTGCCGGTGACGGCGGGCGCGCCCAGGATGTGCGGGCGCTGCTGCTGGTCGGAGCGCCACAGGGCGGTGGCCCGCTCGACGAAGCCGGACAGCGAGCCGGTGTGCGGAGCGGACGGCTCACCGGGCACACCCAGGCCGATGTCGTCCAGGGTCACCTGCCGCCGCAACCGGGCGGCCAGCACCTCGCAGATCAGGTCGGGCACCTGGCCCCGGGGACGCTGCCCCTTCAACCACCGGGCGACGGCGGTGTGTTCGTACCTCAGGGACAGGCCGCGCGCCCGTCCCGCCTGGTTGACGTGTGCGGCCAGCCCCGCGTGCGAGATCCCGGCCTCGTCCAGGATCGCGTCGAGCAGAGTGTTGGGCTGCATGTGGGCCCCCCGGTGGCTCGGTGCGGCCAGATTAGTGGCTCCGCCTTCACACGGGGTGTGAACGGAGTGCTCGAATCCGCACCGTGTGCGCACTGTCGCTCTCAGTCGCCGACCGGTTGACTGAAATGCCTCGAAAGAGGCCGGCCGGGCCGCCGGCTCCCCCTCGTACAGTACGGCGGCCCGCTTCCGCCGTCCGCCCAGCCGCCTGCCCGACACTCCGTGGCGGGGCGGACGGCATCGCCGGCCACACCTTTCAGGGGCGCGGGGAACTGTGCAACCAGCCACAACCACCCGCAGCCGGCAACAGCACAGTCCCCCACGGCGCTAACTCCGCAACTCAGCCCCTACGCGTTCACCCGCAAGGGCAACCGCCGCATCCCGAGCCGCCGACGCCTCATCCACCGTCAGCGTCCGATCAGCCGCCCGGAACCGCAACGCGTACGCGAGCGACTTCCGCCCCTCGCCCAACTGCTCGACGTTCTCGTACACATCGAACAACCGGATGGACTCCAGCAGCTCCCCGGCACCAGCACGCAGGGCCTCCTCGACCTCCGCCGCCGGAACAACCGCGTCGACGACCAGGGCGACATCCTGCGTGGCGACCGGGAACGTGGAGATTCGCGGCGCCTTCACCGTGGCCTCACCGGCCGACTCCACCGCGTCCAGGTCGATCTCCATCGCACAGGTACGCGCCGGCAGCCCCAGTGCCTTCACCACGCGCGGGTGCAGCTCCCCCGCGTGGCCCACGACCCGCTCGGCACCGTCCACGGTGATCGCCAGCTCGGCGCACCGCCCGGGGTGCCACGGCCCGTACTGCCCCTTGCGAATGATCAGCTCGGCGCCCGCCTCCTGGGCGACGGAACGCGCCGCCTCGACCGCGTCGGCCCAGTCCGCTGGACGGCCCTTGCCCCACCAGCCGGCCTGCTCGCGGGCACCGGCGAGGACGACGGCGGCGTGCTGCGGCTGCTCGGGCAGCGCGGCGTTCAGCTCGGCGAGCTCCTCGCCGGTCGGGCGGCGGTCGACGGGCAGCACCGCGGCGATCCGCTGCTCCTCGCGCGGCTTGAAGACCAGTCCGGTCTCGAACAGCGCGAGGTCGTGCGAGCCCCGGCCGTCGTTGCGCCGTAGGGCGGCCAGCAGGCCCGGGAGCAGCGTCGTGCGCAGCGCGGGCTCCTCGTCGCTCAGCGGGTTGCTGAGCTTGACGACGCGGCGGGCCGGGTCGTCCGCGTCAAGGCCGAGCTGGTCGAAGACCTGCTCGCCGATGAACGGGTAGTTCAGCGCCTCGACGTACCCGGCACCGGCCAGGGCCCGGCCCACGCGGCGGTGCAGCCGCTGCCGGTTCGTCAGGCCACGGCCGGCCGGCGGCTTGGGCAGCGTGGAGGGCAGGTTCTCGTAGCCCTCCAGGCGGATGACCTCTTCGGCCAGGTCGTTCGGGTCGGTGAGGTCGGGGCGCCAGGACGGCACGGTGACGATCAGCTCGTCCTGCCCGTACACGTCACAGCCGATCTCCTGGAGCCGTCGTACGACGGTCTCCCGGCCGTACGCGACACCCGCGACCTTGTCCGGGTGGTCCGCCGGGATGGTGATGGTGCGCGGTGCGGTCGGCGCGAGGACCTCGGTGACGCCGGCCTCGGCGGTACCGCCCGCGAGGAGGACCAGCAGGTCGACCGTGCGCTGCGCGGCGGCAGCGGCGGCCTGCGGGTCGACGCCGCGCTCGAAGCGCCGGGACGCCTCGGAGGACAGCTTGTGCCGGCGGGCCGCGCGCGCGATCGACACCGCGTCGAAGTGCGCGGCCTCGATGACGACGTCCGCCGTGGCGTTCTCCACGTTGTCGTGGTCGGCGATCTCCGTGTTGGCGCCGCCCATGACGCCGGCGAGCCCGATGGGACCGCGGTCGTCGGTGATCACCAGGTCCTCGGCGTCCAGCGTGCGCTCGACGCCGTCGAGGGTGGTGAGCTTCTCGCCCGGCTCGGCCCGGCGCACGCCGATCGTGCCCTGGACCAGGCTCCGGTCGTAGGCGTGCAGCGGCTGGCCGAGCTCCATCATCACGTAGTTGGTGACGTCGACGGCGAGCGAGATCGGGCGCATGCCGACCTTCTGCAGCCGGCGCTGGAGCCAGATCGGCGAGCGGGCCTCGGCGCTCAGCCCCGTCACCGTGCGGGCCGTGAAGCGGTCGCAGCCCGTGGGGTCGGAGATCCGCACCGGGTAGCCGTAGGCGTTCGGGCCGGGGACGTCGAGCAGCGCCGGGTCGCGCAACGGCAGGCCGTAGGCGATGGCGGTCTCGCGGGCGACGCCGCGCATCGACAGGCAGTAGCCGCGGTCGGGCGTGACGGCGATGTCGAGGACCTCGTCGACCAGCTCCAGCAGTTCGACCGCGTCCTTGCCGACCTCGGTCTCCGGCGGCAGGACGATGATGCCCTTGGTGCCGTCGTCGCCCATGTTCAGCTCGTCGCTGGAGCAGATCATGCCCCGGGACATCCTGCCGTAGGTCTTGCGCTCGGCGATCTGGAAGTCACCGGGCAGGACGGCGCCGGGCAGGGCCACGACGACCTTGTCGCCGACGGCGAAGTTACGGGCGCCGCAGACGATCTCCTGGGGCTCGCCGGTGCCTCCCCCAGTGCCGAAAGCCTGGGAGGTGCCCCCAGCCTGGCCGACGTCGACGGTGCAGAAGCGGATCGGCTTCTTGAACTCCGTCAGCTCCTCGATGGTCGCCACCTGGCCGACCACCAGGGGGCCCTTGAGGTCGGCGCCGAGCTGCTCGACGGTCTCGACCTCCAGACCGGCCGAAATGAGCTTGGCCTGGACGTCGCGGCCGGTCTCGGTGGCCGGCAGGTCGACGTACTCCCGCAGCCAAGAAAGCGGGACCCGCATCAGATCTCCATCCCGAACGGCCGGGTGAACCGGACGTCACCCTCGACCATGTCTCGCATGTCCTCGACGTTGTGGCGGAACATCAGCATCCGCTCGATGCCGAACCCGAAGGCGAATCCGCTGTACTTCTCGGGGTCGACGCCGCAGGCGGTGAGCACCCGCGGGTTGACCATGCCGCAGCCGCCGAGCTCGATCCAGCCCTCGGACGAGCAGGTGCGGCAGGGCCGGTCGGGGTTGCCGATGGACTCGCCCTTGCAGACATAGCAGAGCATGTCCATCTCGGCGCTCGGCTCGGTGAAGGGGAAGTAGTTCGGCCGCAGCCGGGTCTTCATGTCCGCGCCGAACAGGGACTGGACCATGTGGTCCAGGGTGCCCTTGAGGTCCGCCATCGTCAGGCCCTCGTCGATCGCGAGCAGCTCGATCTGGTGGAAGACGGGCGTGTGCGTGGCGTCCAGCTCGTCGGTGCGGAACACCCGGCCGGGGCAGACGATGTAGACCGGCAGCTCACGGTCGAGCAGGGCGCGCGCCTGCACCGGCGAGGTGTGCGTGCGCAGGACGACGCCGGACCCGGACTCCTCGGTGCCCTTCGGGCCCTGCACGAAGAACGTGTCCTGCATCTGCCGGGCCGGGTGGTCGGGCAGGAAGTTGAGGGCGTCGAAGTTGAACCACTCCGCCTCGGCCTCCGGTCCTTCGGCGATCTCGTAGCCCATGGCCACGAAGACGTCCGCGACCCGCTCCATCATCGTGGTGAGCGGGTGCCGGGCGCCGGCCGGTACGCGGTCGTAGGGCAGCGTGACGTCCACCGCCTCCTCGACCAGCACACGGGCGTCCCGCTCGGCCTCGAGTTCGGCCTGGCGGGCGGCGAGGCCCTTGTTCACGGCGCCGCGGGCCTGCCCGACGCGCTTGCCGGCGTCGGCCTTGGCGTGCGGGGGCAGGGCGCCGATCTCGCGGTTGGCGAGGGCCAGCGGAGAGGCGGGGCCGGTGTGGGCGACCTTGGCCTCGTGGAGCGCGTCGAGGGAGTCCGCGGCGGCGAAGGCGGCGAGCGCCTCGTCCCGCATGCGCTCGATCTCTTCCGGTTTCAACGCCTCGACCTCTACAGGGTCGTACGACTTATTCGGTGCCGACATCTCTTCCCGTGCTTCCGATTGGCTGGCTGAAGGTCCCCGTCACCGACTCCGATGGCCGTCTGCGGGACACAAAGGTGCCAATGGCCGAGTCTAACGGGGTGGAGGTGTACGAATGCGCCCGCGGGCTGCTCAGGCGAGATAGGCCGGAGCGCTCACGGGCAACGTAAATCGGAACTCGGCACCGGCGCCGGGGGCGCGGCCGACCGTGATGGTGCCGCCGTGGGCTTCGACGATGCCCTTGACGATGTAGAGCCCGAGACCCGTGCCGCCGCGCTTGCTGCCCCGCCAGAAGCGGGTGAAGACGCGGTTCATGGACTCCTCCGGGATGCCGGGCCCCTCGTCGCTCACCGTGACCGACGTGGCTGCGTGCTCGGCGTTCTCGCCCTCGCGGGGGGACGCCGTGGCCGTGACGTCGATGGTGACAGTTCCCTCGCCGTGCCGCACGGCGTTTTCCAGGAGGTTGCTGAGCACCTGGTCGATCTTGTCGGGGTCGGCCCACAGATCGGGCAGCGGCTGCTGGACGCGCAGCAGGAACCGGTCGGCGGGCTGCCCGGCGGCGACGTAGGCCTGGATGTGCCGTCCGACGGCGGCGCCGATGTCGACGGGCTGGCGCCGCACCTCCAGCCGGCCGGAGTCGATCCGGGAGATGTCGAGCAGCTCGGCGATGAGCCGGGTGACCCGGTCGGCGTCGGCGTCGACGGTCTCCAGCATCAGCCGCTTCTGGTCGTCGGTGAAGCGTTCCCACTTGGCGAGCAGGGTGGCGGTGAAGCCCTTGACGGAGGTGAGCGGGGAGCGCAGCTCGTGGGCGACAGTGGCGATCAGCTCGGCGTGGCTGCGCTCGGTGCGGCGACGGGCCTCGGTGTCGCGCAGGGTGACGATGAGACGCCGGAGGGGACCGGTGGGCCGGGTGCGGACGTAGCGCGCGGAGACCAGCACCTCACGGCCGCCGGGCAGGAGGAGGTTGCGCTCGGGCTGTCCGACCCGGATCGCGAGACCGCCGTACGGGTCGGTCAGCTGCCACCAGCGTCGCCCCTCCAGATCCTCTAATGGCAGGGCCTTCTCCAGGCGCTGCCCGAGGGCGTCCCGGGCGCGGACGGCGGTGATGCGCTCGGCGGCGGCGTTGAAGCAGACGACCCGGCCCTGCTCGTCGGCGACGACGAGTCCGTCGGGCAGCATGTCGGGGTCGATGCCGAGGCCGGCGAGATCACCGGGTGGCCGGGACGCGGCGGGCGGGCTCCCGGCGTCCTGGGCCCCCGGTGTGCTGCTCGTGCCGACGCTCATCCCCGTACCCCACCTCCAAGGCTCCACAGAGGGGTCCCTGAGCTGGTCACCCTACTAG